>DOHE01000142.1 GCA_003535395.1 Clostridiales bacterium
CTGTCATAATATTGCGCATGAGCTCCCCATCACCATCAATGATCCGAGCGCAAGCCTTAGGCTCATCTATATTGATGACGTGGTCGACGCGATTGTGCGGGAGCTTGAGCATCCGTACGAGGGCTTTGCCTTTGTGGATGCCGGGCCTGTCTATGAGACGACTGTCGGCAAGGTCGCCGAGCAGATCTGCATGCTGCACGAATATCGCCCGAAAGGTTTTGTCCCTGATTTTTCGGATGAATTTCTGAAAAAGCTCAATACGACCTATCTGAGCTATGTCGAGACAGACAAGCTTGCTCTTGAGCCGGAGATTAAATCTGACAACCGCGGCTGGCTGTTCGAGCTCATGAAATCGCCGCATGCGGGGCAAATTTTTGTGTCCACCACAAGGCCCGGCTTCATTCGCGGCAATCATTATCACGATACAAAAGTGGAGAAATTCTGCCTTGTAAAAGGCAGGGCGCGCATTCTCCTGCGCCCAATCGATGCGCATGAAAAGATCATCTATGATGTCGACGATACCAGGATTCGGGTTGTCGATATTCCGCCGGGATATACTCACTCGATTGAAAACACTGGAAACGAGGACTGCATCATGCTGTTCTGGGCAAACGAGATTTTCGACCCTTCCCGGCCGGACACGTATGTTCTAGAGGTATGAATGAAAACAAAGCTGAAAGTGGTCACTGTCATCGGCACACGGCCTGAGATAATCCGCCTTTCGGAGGTCATCCGTGCCTGCGACAAGGCGTTTGACCATATTCTTGTCCACACGGGACAGAACTGGGACTACACGCTCAACGAGATCTTCTTCAAGGACCTTGAGCTTAGAGCACCGGATCGATACCTGAATGTGGTTGGTGCGGATCTCGGCGAAACCATGGGCAATATCATCGCGGCTTCCTACAAGATGCTCAAGGAAATCCAGCCCGATGCTCTCCTCGTGCTGGGCGATACGAATTCCGCCCTCTGCGCGATTCCGGCCAAGAGGCTGAAAATCCCCATCTTCCACATGGAAGCGGGCAACCGCTGTTTTGATGAAAACCTGCCGGAGGAAACCAACCGGCGTATTGTGGACCATATCGCCGATGTGAACCTGTGTTACAGCGAACATGCCCGGCGTTACCTCAACAGCGAGGGGGTGGCAAAAGAAAGGACTTTTGTGACGGGTTCCCCCATGGCGGAAGTGCTGCGGGCAAATATGGAACGTATCAAGAGCAGTCCGGTGCTCGCCCGCCTTGGCCTGGAAGCGGACCGGTACATCCTGCTTTCCGCCCACCGGGAGGAAAATATCGATATAGAGCCCAATTTCATGGCCCTGATGGATTCAGTGAACGCACTGGCAGAGCATTATGCTATGCCGGTCATCTACAGCACCCATCCCCGAAGCGCCAAATTCATAGAACAGCGCGGATTCACTTTTCACCGCAATGTGCGGAATTTGAAGCCCTTTGGCTTTTCAGAATACAACCATCTTCAAATGAATGCGTTCTGTGTGGTGTCTGACAGCGGCACCCTCCCTGAGGAGGCCGCGTGCCTTAAATTTCCTGCAGTCTCCATCCGGACCAGCACCGAGCGGCCGGAATCTCTTGACAAGGGGAATTTCATCATCGGCGGGATCAGCCGCAGGCAGGTACTGTATGCAGTTGAACTGGCCGCAGCCATGCACAAAAACGCGGATCTGGGCGAAGAGGTACCGGATTACAAGGATGAGAACGTGAGTACAAAAGTAGTCAAAATCATCCAGAGCTACACGGGGATCGTGAACCGGATGGTATGGCGCAAGCATGACACGGAGGAGTAAACGATGCCGGCGACCATGATCCATATCCTGATGGCTTATAAATTTGACCCGCAGGCGGATGCTTCGTTCTATATCGGCAATTTTGCGCCGGATGCCATCGAAATGCGCCCGGGTTTTACCCGGGAAATCAAGGATATCATTCATTACAGGAATACGGCCGACCGCTGGAGAGCGCTCCGGGATCTGGCGAAAAAAACCGACCCGGATAATGCCTGTCAGGAAGGCTTTCTGATGCATCTGTTTTATGATGCCTGCTGGGATGCCGGACCCCACCGGGAATACCGGAAGCAGCACTGCCCACCGTCCCCTCAGCCTCACAACCACGAGTGGTTCCGGAATTACCGGCGGGAGATCACCCTGGCCGGCTGCTGGCTTTATTATACCAAGCCCTGGATGAAGGACGTCTGGGAAAGGATCATGCATGAAAGCCGGGACATGGAACTCCCGGATCCGGGACCCACAGAACAGGAGATATTGGATTTCCGGGATTCGGTCTACCACTGGCACAACCAGAACCGGGTGGGGCCTTCCGCATTTTATTTGCCTGAATTCGTGGAGGAATATACGGACCAGATCGTATTGGATTACAAAAAGTGGCGTAATGGGAATGATGAACAGACGAATGACCGGATACGAGGAGAAGAACATCATGCCTGACAGGGTTTCAGACAAAACTGCCGTCATCATCGGGGCGGGACCCGCCGGTTTGACAGCGGCCTATCAGCTGCTGAAAGAGACCGGCATCCGGCCGGTGATACTGGAGGAGACCGGTTACATCGGCGGGATTTCCCGGACTGCAGAATATAACGGAAACCGGATGGATATCGGCGGGCATCGGTTTTTCTCCAAGA
>DOHE01000221.1 GCA_003535395.1 Clostridiales bacterium
CGGGAAGTCATGAATTTACTGTCCAATTTTTCCCCGGTAGTGGAACAGAACAGCATCGACGAGGCCTGGCTGGATATGACCGGTTGTGAGGCCCTTTTCGGAGAACCTTCCCGGACGGCTGCCTGCATCATGGCAGAAATTCAGACCCGCCTGGGGCTTTGGTGTTCCATCGGTATTTCAGAAAATAAATTTCTTTCCAAAATGGCTGCCGATATGAAAAAACCTTTGGGGATCACTGAATTATGGATTCGGGATATCCCCGAAAAACTCTGGCCTCTTCCGGTGAAATCCATGTACGGTGTCGGGGCAAAGACCGCAGAAAAATTGACTGGCATCGGCATTCAGACCATCGGAGCCCTGGCTGGATGCGATAAAAATATACTGGTACGCCTGCTTGGAAAATACGGCAGTGAAATCCACGATCACGCCAACGGACGGGATGATTCCCCGGTACAGCCCCGCCTGGACGGGGACATGAAATCCATCGGGCGGGAGACAACGCTGTCTGCAGATCTGACCGACGCCGAAAAAGCCCGGGTGGTACTCATGGAACTGGCAGATGATGTGGGCATGACTGCCCGGCGACATGGGAAAAAGGGGTGCACGGTACAGTTGATCCTGAAATATTCCGATTTTAAGATAATTACCCGGCAAACGACCCTTCCGGCCACCGCTGCTACCCAGGAAATATACCTGGCAGGCTTGCGGCTCCTGGAACAGAATTGGGATCCGAAAAAGCCGGTACGCCTAATCGGCATCAGCCTCTCCGGTTTTGTCAGCACGGATGGCTGTCCGGCGACTCAGCTTTCCCTTTTTGACAGCACGGATTCGCGCATTGATCAGGCTATGGACAAAATCCGGAGTGAATACGGGACGGGCATCATTACCCGGGCGGCCCTTCTTCAGCGGAACCCGGCTAAGTCAACACTGCTGCCGGGCGGCCCTGGAAGACCTCCTCGGCTTCCTGAACCAGATGGTTGATCAGATTCCGCACGGTTTCGATCCGGGTGACCCGGTGTGCATTGCTGCCGACAAACACCAGCCCGTCCTTCACATTCCCCTCCATGGACCGGACCAGCGCCTTGGAAATGCAGTAAGGAGCAGATTTCGGATTGCAGCCCCGGATGCACTGGTTGCAGCGGGTGATCACTTCCTGTTTCGCAGTCGTTTCCTTTATGAACCTGTTATTCAGCGCCCGCCCGGGCATGCCTACGGGACTGCGGAGGATCACGATATCTTCTTGCTTTGCATCCAGATATGCCTGTTTGAACTCCGGGGCCGCATCGCACTCCTCTGTAGCTACAAACCGGGTGGCCATCTGCACCCCCGACGCTCCCGCTTCCAGCTGTTCGGCAATGTCCTTGCCGGTAAAAATCCCACCCGCTGCGATCACCGGGATCTCCTTCCGGTATTTTTCCCGGAAAGGCGCCAAAACCCGGATCACATCGCGTACAAGATCCACAAGCTTTTTATTTTCATGTCTGACCAGGCTTTCTTCCGTAAAACCCAGATGTCCCCCCGCTTCCGGGCCTTCCACAATGACCATGTCTGCCGTCTTTCCATAATTCCGGTCCCATAGTCTGGACAGTACATCCGCAGCTTTTCCGGAAGAAACGATAGGAGCGATCCGTGTCCGGGATTCTTTCACCAGCGCTGGCAAATTTGTTGGCAGCCCCGCCCCGGACACCACGATATCAATGCCTTCGTCCACCGCCGCCCCTACGATCTCATCATAATGATTCATGGCGACCAGAAAATTGGCTGCCAGGATGCCTTTGGGAGATAATTTCCTGGCCTTTTTGATTTCATTGCGCAAGGCACGGATATTGGCGCCTACAAAATTGGTTTTATAATCCGGTTCGGAGTGTCCCAGCAGGATCCCTGAGATCGTTCCGATCCCACCCGCATTCGCGACTGCAGAAGCCAGCTTGGATAATGAAATCCCAATCCCCATCCCCCCCTGGACAATGGGTATGGATGCGATCAAATCCCCGATCCGTAATGCCGGCAGTTTCATACTGATCCCTCCCGCTTCCTGATTGTGGTATCAGCATACGCCTTGCTCATTCCCTCGTCAACTGAACCCTGGTCGGTTTTGTTTCTCATTCATTCAAACCCGTTGGATCACATTTCCAAGGCAATGCAACAGCCGGCGGGAATCACCCCACCGGCCGCTGCGGATGTGCTTTTCTTCGGAATGAAAATCAGAATGCTGCTTCCTGCTTTTACCACCGCATCGTTATTTCTTCAGTTCCGCTGCGCAAGCCGGGCAAATGTTCTTTCCCTTGAAGTTGAATACATCCTGGGCATCTCCGCAGAAAACGCAGGCAGGCTCATATTTTTTAAGTATGATGGAAGCCCCGTCCACGTAAATCTCCAATGCATCCTTCTCTGCGATATCCAGTGTACGCCGCAGCTCGATGGGCAGCACAATCCTTCCCAGTTCGTCCATCTTTCTTACAATACCAGTTGACTTAATCATTTCCATTCCCGCCTTTCAATATTAATGATGGTACTATATTCCAATGATACCATATATATCTTGATTCGTAAAGAGGTGGAGCAAATATTATTGTAAATTTGTTTACAAACGGTCCGCAGATCCCCGCAGGTCAACGGGACAGCACGATGGCCTGGCGTCCAAAGATGGTCCAGGCATAGTCAAAGGCATCCAGATCGTATTGCGTGATGCCCTCGGTTTCATTATCCATGAGCGGGTCATTGAACCATAATCCGTTTTTGTCGTAGCCCGTCAGCACCAGGCAATGCTCATTTCCCACCCAGGTGAAGGTCCTGCCGTCCGGCAGCACCCAGGACATATCCTCATACACTTCGCCCATATATCCACTGGCCCATACGATGACCGGAAGATTGTTGCTCAGACACCGCATCAGGTAATTCAGACTGCAGCCTGTGATATCATAGGCTTTGTAGGGGCTGTTATTATCCTGGAGATAGCGGTTCAGCACATGGACGATGACCGGAGCGGANNCCGGGCCGTGGTAGACATCATACTCATCATAATAAAAGTAGGTGTTGATGGGCAGGTAATCCCAGGCCATTTCGTACTTGTCCGCATCCAGACCCACATACTGAAGAAGCATGGCCGCGCTGGTGATCTCACAACCGGTAGGCAGCTCAGGAAATTGGGAAATAAAAGGAACATCCAGTTTCACGCTGTCCTTGATGCCGGATTTTCGAAGTTTAAGCTGCAGGGATGGGTCCGGTGTCCGGGTCCCCTCCGGCAGCACATGGGTGTGTTTTGCGCCGGGGCTTCGGGTTCTGCTTCGTGCCGTGCTGCGAAATGGCCAGGCAGTGGAAGCTGTCGATGTCGGCTGCTGCCGTTCCAGGTAGGGAATGATCCGGACAGCTCCAAGATAGACCAGGATCAGGAAGAGTCCGGCCGCAACGAGAGTTCGGTATAACTTGCTCTGGATCCAGCGCACAGAAGGTTTTGTCACCCCTTCCCTCCTTCGTTTCCGATCCTTTTTTCCATCAGGATCGACTGCAGATCAAAGTTTCCCCCGGTATCGATCCTTTCAAACCGTATAATATCAAATTCAATTTCCAGTAATTTCCTCAAATGGTCGTCCGAATAGAACGAAAAGAAGCGTTTGGGTGTATAGGGATCGTCTTCCCAGACCTCTTCCTGATCCACCCCGCCATACATGCCCAAATAAAACAATCCGCCGGGCTTGAGCAGGCCACGGATCCCCTTAAGCACCCCGGGCATTTCAGACTTGGCCAGATGCAGCAGGGAATTCATAGCCCAAATGCTGTCAAACTGCCGTCTCAACAAATGCAGAAATTGAAAATCGATGGCATGGGCTTCAATGCCCTTCTTCCGGCACAGCTGCACCATTTTTTCAGAAAAATCGATGGCAGTCACCTGCATGCGCTGTTCCTTGAAATACAGACAATCCCGGCCGGTACCGGCGCCCAGATCCAGGATGGAATATCCACGCTGGCTCCTGACCCATTGAAGGAAATTCCGCCGTATTTCACTCTTCCAGGCCGGAAGCACTTCATTTCTTTCTTTCAGGTCCCGTTCCTGTGCGTGATTGTCGTAAGCCTGCTGCAACAGTCGGGTCGTTTTCATGTCCATCATCGATGCCGGCTCCTTTATACAAAATACAGATCTTTTGTGGGAAACTCCGGCTCACAGGTGAGGTGGACCCCCAACTCGCGAAGTACTCCTTCCTCCGCTTTGTTCACCAGATTGGAGGAATGGACTTCGCAGCACCGGAGCGCCTCAAGCCGGGTCAGCGCCAGCTGAGCCGTCGGGTTGGTGGCTGCGCTTAAGCTGAGGGCGATCAGGACCTCTTCCAGTTGAAGGACAGGACTTTTGTGCCTTAAAATTTTCTCCTTGAGCTGAATAATGGGTCTTAAGGCGATCTCAGAAATAAGATGGATCTCGTCTGCGATCCCGCATAATGCTTTGATGGCATTTAAAACCATGCTGGAGGCGGCGCTCATGAGGCAGGTGGTGCGGCCGGTGATGATCCTGCCATCCTCCAGTCGAATGGCCATGCTGGGCACTCCTGAGGCTCTGGCCTTCTCGAGCGCGGGTCCCACCACCTTGCGATCCATAGGAGACAGGTTGAGTTCACTCATGATCAAGCCCACCCGCTGGGCGGTTTCCTTGTCCGCCAGCCCCTGCTTGTAATCGCACAAGCCATGATAATACCTTCTGATGATCTCCTGGCAACTGGCCTCCCGTACCACCTCATCAGATAATATACTATATCCGGCCATGTTGACGCCCATATCTGTTGGAGAGCGATATAAAGCGGAATTCCCGGTGATCTTGCCCAGGATGGTCTTTAAGACCGGAAAAACCTCGATATCCCGGTTGTAGTTCACCGTAGTCTTCCCATAAGCTTCCAGGTGGAACGGATCGATCATATTGACGTCTTTCAGGTCGGCGGTAGCGGCTTCGTAGGCTACGTTGACCGGATGCTTAAGGGGCAGGTTCCAGATGGGAAAGGTTTCAAACTTGGCGTAGCCGGCCTTTATCCCCCGCCTGTGTTCATGGTAGAGCTGTGACAGGCAGGTGGCCAGCTTGCCGCTGCCCGGGCCCGGGCCGGTGACGATCACCAGGGGCTTGTCCGATCGGATGAACTCGTTGGCGCCGTAGCCCTCGTC
>DOHE01000137.1 GCA_003535395.1 Clostridiales bacterium
CCATGAATGTGCTCTGCCCGGAGAAAAGATCGTCGGATGCACCCACCCGGGTAAAGATCCGGTCTACAAGTCCGATGCGGGCAGATTTCGCTGGTACAAAGCTTCCAGTTTGAGCCATGAGCACGATCAGGGCTGTCTGGCGCATATAAGTGGATTTTCCGGCCATATTCGGCCCGGTGATGATGGCTACCCGGTTTTCATTCAAATCCAGCAGTGTATCATTGGGTACAAAGGATGAACCGTTCTGTCCCATCCTTTCCACCACCGGGTGCCGCCCCTCCCGGATATCCAGCACATCCGCCCGGTCAATGACAGGTTTGACGTATCCGTATGTATCCGCAACCATCGCCAGAGAGGTCAGCACATCCAGCAGCGCGATGCCTTCCGCTGCATTTTTCAGCCTTTCTGTATGAGAGGCTACCTGTTCCCGGATGCCGATAAATATTTCGTATTCCAGCGCTACGGATCTTTCCTCCGCTCCCAGAATGGTATCCTCCATCTGTTTGAGCTCATCCGTGACATACCGTTCGCAGTTGGCCAGGGTCTGTTTTCGTATGTAGTGTTCCGGAACGGCTCCCAAATTGGAGCGTGTGATTTCGATATAGTATCCGAATACCCGGTTGTAGCTGATTTTGAGGCTCTTGATACCTGTGTTTTCACGCTCCCGGGTTTCCAGGGCAGTTATCCAGTTTTTTCCATCCCTGGAGGCTGCACGAAGCTGGTCCACTTCTGGCGCAAATCCGGTTCGCAGCAGCCCGCCTTCCTTTACAGAAACCGGCGGATCTTCCACAAAGGCCGTCTCAAGCAGAGAGGTGATGTCCGAAAGGTCCCCGAGCCGTTCATGAGCAAACCGGACAAGAGGCACCCAAATCGTGTCAAGAAAGCTTCGGACCGCTGGGATCACGCACAGTGAATTTTTAAGAGAGACCAGGTCCCGGGCATTCACATTGCCCATTGCGATCCGGCCGGTGAGCCGTTCGATGTCGTGGACGCGCTTTAAAACTTCCCGGATCTCGGAACGTACCATATATTCGTTCTTAAAGGTCTCTACTGCATCCAGCCTTTCCTGAATGGAAACAGGACGAAGCAGAGGCTGTTCGACCCACTTGCGCAATAACCGGGCTCCCATGGCCGTAACCGTACTGTCCAGGACCCAAAGCAGGGAACCTTTCCGGTTCCTGTCCCGGATGGTTTCCACCAGCTCCAGGTTCTTACGGGTCGTCAAGTCCAGGTGCATATACGATTCGATCTGATAACGGTCCAGCATCCGCATATGCCCAAGCTCCGTCTTTTGGGTATCCAGCAGGTATTGAAGCAATGCTCCTGCCGCATTCATCGAAAGGTCAAACCCGTCCCTGTCATCGGGAGTCTCATTAAGCTTGTCCGCCAGCAGGGCTCTGGCGTTCCGGCTGTCAAATTTGTCTTCGCTCAAAGGGGTGATCCAAGCCCCGGTCCGCCCCCGGATTTCTGCCATCAGGGATCCGTCCGACAAGACCCCGGGGCTGACGATGATCTCCGAAGGCATGTATTTTACACACTCGTCCAGCATTTTAGCCAGGGTGTCCCCAAGTGTCACCGGGGCAGCCCGAAAGTCTCCTGTAGACAAGTCCGCAACAGCAATGCCAAAATACCGGTGCTGACGGAACAGAGAAAGGATATAGTGATTTTTCCTGTCATCCAGCATGCCGGTTTCCGTGATGGTCCCGGGCGTGATCACCCGGATCACATCCCTGCGGACAATACCCCTGGCCAGAGCCGGATCCTCGAGCTGCTCGCAGATGGCCACCTTATAGCCTCGGGTCACCAACCGCGTGATATAGGTATCCGCTGCGTGAAAAGGCACCCCGCACATGGGTGCCCGGGAATCCAGGCCGCAATCCCGTCCGGTCAGGGCAATCTCCAGTTCCCGGGATGCGGTCTGTGCATCATCGAAGAACATTTCATAGAAATCTCCCAGCCGAAAAAATAGGATGCAGTCATGATACTGTTTCTTAAGATCCAGGTATTGCTGCATCATCGGGGTCACAGACGCCATGGTCAGTTCTTGCATCCTCCTTTGCAGGATGCGCACTTGTCATCGCTGCAGGGCGCTTCGCCCGTCATGCCGAATACGATGAGGTTATTGACTTTTTCCATGAAAGCGTCAAAACCGGCCTTGGAAGCCAGGTAATCAGCCGTGACAGGATAGGCATGCATCTCCTGCTGTTTATTGATATATTCTTCCCTCAGGCTCTCGAGGATCTCTTCCGGCGCACTGTCCCGGGAAGCCTTGATAAATTCCTTGCGGATCCTCTCCACATCCTCCATTAAAGCCATGCCTGCAGCGTCGCTGCGCAGCAGCGCTTCATCATCATTGAACCGGCGCATTTCGTCGGACTGGGAAATCAATTCACCCAGTTCTTTCGCCTTGTCAAAAACATCCATATTCTGTCATGCCTCCTTGTGTCCCATTGGCTGGTATGATATCAAAGATTTGCGGGGAATACAACATTATGGTAGAATCCCTCCCAAAACGAATCATCGTATAAAACGACCGGCAACCGACCGGATAATGAAAGCAGGTTCCCGATATATGGATCATCCCCCCTTCCTCCCCGGCCAGGGAGAAAAAGCTTGTATAATGACATTTGGATGTCAGATGAACGAAAACGATTCCGAAAAGATCCAAGGCATGCTGGAGTCCCTGGGATATGTTCCCTGCGAGTTTCCGGAAGAGGCCGGTCTGGTGGTTATGAACACCTGTTGCGTCCGGGACAGTGCAGAGGAAAAAATATATGGAAAGCTCGGAGCTTTGAAAACCCTGAAAAAACAGCGGCCGGACCTGATCCTGGTGCTCATGGGCTGTATGGCGCAAAAGAAAGGCACGGCACAGATCATCCAAAAAAAATACCGGCATGTGGATCTGGTTCTGGGTACCCACAATCTGCACCGTCTGCCCGAACTTCTTATGGATGTGAAAGCTGTACGTATGCAAGGGCAGAACCGATACTGTACAAAGATAGAAGTATGGGAAAAGGAGTCAGGGATTGCCGAAAACATCCCCCTCCCCTCCAAAATCAGCCTCAAAGCCTGGGTAACGGTAATGTATGGCTGCAACAACTTTTGCACCTATTGCATCGTTCCCCATGTTCGGGGCCGGGAACGCAGCCGCAGGCCAGAGGATATCCTGAATGAAATTCGGAATCTTGCAGGGCAAGGGGTGAAAGAAGTCACGCTGCTGGGCCAGAATGTAAACTCCTATGGCAGTGATTTCAAAGAACCTTCCTTGGCAGTGGCCCGTTTTCCCGATCTGCTGCATCAGGTCAGCGAAGTAGACGGAATCGAACGCATCCGTTTTGTCACATCCCATCCTAAGGACCTTTCCGCGTCGCTGGTGGAAGCGATGGCGGAACTGCCTAAAATCTGTAAACATCTCCACCTGCCTCTGCAGTCCGGAAGCAATCAGGTACTTGGGCGTATGAACCGGCATTATACAAGGGAAGCTTTTATGGAGAAAGTAAAGACAGCCCGCTCCAGGATACCGGGCCTGGCGGTAACCACAGACATCATCGTCGGTTTTCCCGGAGAAACGGAGCAGGATTTTAAGGATACGCTGGATGTGGTGTCACAAATGGAGTTTGACACTGCCTTCACCTTCCAGTATTCAAAAAGGGAAGGCACCCCTGCAGCGGAAATGCCAGACCCGGTCCCCGGTCCGGTTGTACGGAACCGATTTGAGCGGCTGTTATCCCTGCAGAACGAAATCAGCTTGAAAATCAACCGCACTCTGGTAGACTCGGTCCAGGAAGTACTGGTTGAAAGCATGGATGAAAATAACAAAGAGCTGCTCACGGGAAGGACCCGAACCAATAAGATCGTGCATTTTCAGGGCGATGCGGATCGGATCGGAAAACAGGTCCCTGTACGCATTGATGAGGCAAAAACATGGATCCTGCTGGGTCATGCAGATGGCAGCAGCAAGCCGGACAAATCCCCGTAAATCTGCTTTTCTATGCAAAGCCGGGCCCTTTCCGCTGTCTTGGGATCTCCGGCCAGAGATTCCGCCAGATACCCGGGGTGCTCCATCAAAAATTTCTTCATGGATTCCCGGGGATCCGCAAGATATGGCAGAATCATGTCGAGTTGGGCCCGGGTCACCCAGCCCA
>DOHE01000135.1 GCA_003535395.1 Clostridiales bacterium
CTTCACAACATTAACCGGTACCGTACTTTCTGCAGCCTCTCTGACGGTAAATTCGAAACTGCTCTTGATCAGATCCCGCCCGCTCCATACGATCATATAATCCGGATCTTCCTGCTCATTTCTTATCCTCCCCCAAAATTCGATCTTATAATCGCCAGGGGAAAGGTTTTTTTTCCTTCTGAAGCAAAGCCACATTTCGCCGGATTCACCAGGATAAAGGTAATCAAATAACCGCTCATGCATATTATGTATTTGGTCTGTATAAACCCAGTCGCTGCCCTCCTTCCTGTAAAGCAGCGGAGCAAAACAGAATGTGCCGTTCCCTTCTGAATCCAGTATCGTGTTGCCGGTATTCGTATACTTGAATTTCAGCCAGGTGATGTCCGTGGATTTGATCGTACCGCTTTTGATCAGATCCGTGGCTTCAAATCCTGGATAAGCACTGCCCTGCGTGTCATTTTCCTGTGCTGCAGAATGCACTGGCCAGATCCCTGGCTGCTTCGTTGCGTCAACATACCCCAGGTACTCAATCTCCGTATCGATCACGCCGGGGATATTCAAGTCGTACAGATCGCGCCCCTTCCGCCGCGATTCCTCTTCAAAGGCAGTTGCAGAAATATGCAAAGGCAAGGCGCTGCCGGCAGCATGCAGCGTATACCGGATGGGGAACAAATCATATGCAGCCGCTTCTTTGGGTATCGTATATTCCAGTGTCGTCCCGTCAAGGGAAATTATCCCGGTATAGGTCGGAGCATCCTTGTATTTATCCAATACACCCGTCTTTTTTGCCTCGCGGGACAGGATATCATAGATCAGCCCGCCATCCTGGTGGATCTGATATTCTTCGACATCAGACGGCTCCGGCGTTTGACCCAGCTTTTCCACGACCTCTTTCGGATCATTATAATTTTTCAGGGCCGTTCGCTCTAGAAAATCCGGGGTTTTTCCCATTTCCATCACATCCATTCTCCTCATATCGGTACTAATTTACGGATTGAAAATAGTGCGGCTGCTATGGTTCCTGTTTACTCTATTTCAGGTATGGTGATCTCGAGTTCATGCCCTGCCTTTGCCGATTTGATGATCCCGTCGATGATGGCCTGATTGTATAAAATCTCACTTGTCGGGATCGGGGCCGGACCTCCGCTCTTGACGGCATCCACAAAATCCCTGACTTTCATAAAAATAATGTTCGACTTTTCAGTCTTCAAAGGAATGACTGTTTCAACCTGTACACCTGCAATATCATGATAAACTTTCAGCGGTTCGCTGTCCAGGCTGCCGACGACCGCCTCTGACGGGATCCGCAGTGCACCTTCCGTACCCATGATGATGGTGTCCCCCGGAGTATCGATGTGCATCGCCCATGCGATGCGAAAATCGAGGATGATCCCGCCTTCCAGACGAACAAATGCGGCGGCAAAATCCTCAACTCCGAATATCTCTGCATACTCTGGTTTGTTGGCATATTTTTTGCTTCTCCCAAAATAGTCCGAGGTATACCCGGTAACCGTCAGCGGCTTGGGATAACCGATGGCGTGCAATACAAGATCCAGGGAATAGCAGCCGATGTCGCCCATTGCCCCGATTCCTGCCGTTTTCTGTTCAATAAATGTGGTACCAAAGGGTGTCGGGATGCCCCGGCGCCGTCCGCCACCCGTCTGTATGTAATAAATTTTGCCCAACTCTCCGGACTGCACGATTTTCCTGATCATTTGCTTGTTTAAATCATAGCGTGGCTGAAATCCGATGCTTAAAACTTTGCCGCTCCTGCGTTCGGCTTTACAAATCTCTACAGCTTCGTTCAGCGTGACACACATGGGCTTTTCCAGCAGCACGTTGATCCCTTTTTCCAGTGCATCGATGGTGCAGACCGCATGGGTGCTGTTATAGGTACAAACACTCACCGCATCCAACTGCTCATTTTCCAGCATCGATTTGTGATCCGGGTATGTCCGGATCCCTTCCATCCCCTGTTGCCTGAAAAATTCATCTGCCTTCCCCGGGATGAGATCTGCAGCGGCTGTGATTTCTACATCTTTCATTTGCTTATAGCATTTTACATGCGCATTCGCTATCCATCCAGTCCCAATGATGCCAACCTTGATTTTTTTCGTCAGATCCACCTTGCTCTCCTTGTGAACGGTCTTGAACTGATTCAAAATATCCTGCGTATCTGTCATTATTCATCCAGCCTTTCAATTCAAAATGTATTATTCCTTTTTAAAATTTTGATTATGTTTCTGAAACTTGCCTCCACAGATTCAAAATCATTCGTTCCAAGTTCTACGATGAGATAATGGCATCCATTTTTTTCCAGAGAAGGAATGATTCTGTGAAAGTCCATGATCCCGTTCCCGATGGCCTGCGGAATGATTTTTCTGTTTTCATTGATTTTATAATCCCGGATATGCGACAGTTTGAACCTGCCCGGGTATTTCTCGCAGTAGTCGACCGGGTCATGTCCTCCCACTTGCATCCAGCTGGTATCCAATTCAAAAAAAACCAGGTCCGGGTCCGTGCCTTTCAGGAGGATATCAAATCCTGCATGCCCGCGAAAGGATTTAAACTCAGCAGCATGATTGTGATATCCAAACAGCAGATCACTTTTTCTGCACTGCTCTCCGATCCGGTTAAGATCATCCAGAATACCACGAAAGTCATCTTCTGCCTCAAGCGGTGCATACGGGCAAACGATATATTGATTTCCTATTTCTTTATGAAAATCAATGACCTGGTCCAATTGATTCATTAATTCTTCAAAGGATACATGGGCTCCGATCACCTTCAGGCGACATTCGCCGAGAAACTCCTTGAGCTCAAAAGCGGTCATCCCGCCGTAATCTCCGGCAAGTTCAACACCCTGATACCCCATCGATGAAATTTTCATAACTGCCTCTTTATATCCATTCGATAAATGATTTCGGATAGAAAAGAGCTGCAGTGCTACTATTTCTTTATTCATTCTGTTTCCCCCTCACTGCCCGTTCTGATGCACATCAAATTCATTCTTTCTGACTGTATTTTTTATCAATTCTGCAATGTATTCTTCCGGATAACTGTATTTTTTCATTGAAGAATTTTTCCATTCACTATTTTGTGGTTTAAAATTCCTGGCCCACTTCTCCCCTTCCGGCGTGCTTAGCATTTCATTGATCTTCTGTGTATAGAATTTTAATTCCTTGAACTGGGTCGAAGTGATAAATGCATTGCACAGATAATCCTGCCACATGACCCCCGGTGCACCTCCGGCCTCATATGTTGCAGCGTACCAGGGAAACAAAGCTCTCAGTGTGCCAACAAATGCACCCTTGCTCCCGCTTTTTAAATTGAAATCCAGCGCCCAGTCGTCAGAACCATATTGTGTATTGACAGCAATATCATTCTGCCGGACGAAAACGCCCAGCTGCATGGGGATGATTCCCTGTTCCACTGATTTGCTGGTCAGTTCAAATACCTCGGAGGGGGTAAAAGGGATGGTGTTGTAGTCGCTGTGGGCGTATACTGTGCCCGATGCCTGCAGTACTTCAGCCACCATGCCATTGCGGCGCTGCATATAATACACATGCCGGTAATGGGAATTCGTGGTCTGCGGGTTAATTCCTGCCACCAGCCAGTTTGAACCTTCCGTCCGGATATTCATTTGCGGATTTGGGAATGTGATCAGATCCAGCATCTGTTTATAGTTGTCAGCACGTTCAATGGATCTGAACAAATCATAATCAGTGATCGCCTTGGACCAGTCACGGTATACTTTTGAAGGATCCCTGAAATTATAGACCGTATCTCTTCCAAGCGCTTCTTTCTGTGCATCCTGCTCGGGATCGATGGTATCAAAACTATTAAATCCAGAGTTGTATTGTTTATTTAATATATCGATTTTTCCATATGCATCGCCGAGCCATGCTCTGAAATTACTTAATGAAGTCAAACCAATTGCATGCCTGAAATTGACCAGTCCCCGAAGCCATCCTCTTGTATCTTCTGTATCTATGGGAACAACGCCATTGCCGCTTTGCCAGAACAAATCTCCATAGCGCTTGAAGGTATAGGCCGTCAGGATCGCGTTCGCCTCTGAATAGACGGGGCCGCCCCAGCCTTCCGGCTCAGATTTCAGCACCTTTCCAGAAATAATTGACGCCTTTTTTATGGTTTCCTGGTTGTAGTGACCCCCAAAGGGGTAATTCGCATATGCCTGAATAGAAAATCCAAGTTTTCTGGCTGCATCCAGCATAAATTTATTCGCTTCATAGCCAAATTGCTGGACAGCACTGACATCATGGCCTGCATTCCCGGTCGTGCACAGCACATTGATGCCCGCTTCCTTCATATTCAACAAATCATTGATAATAATGGAATCAGGATATGGACCTCTCTGAACATTGGACCGCATATCCGCCATATTCTGCGTGATCGAGACCGGATAACGTGTCCCGTCCGGTTTTACAATATAATTCTGATTTTCTTTGTTCAGCCTGATTTTTATAGCGGATTGATCTACTTCCACAGGAATACGGACCGTCTTGATGGAATCGGTCTTTCCCAATATCAATTTTAGGATGAGTTCCTCCGTCCAGGGTGCCACCTGCAGCCAGATGGTTCCTTCCGTCCTGCCCCCTTCTACTGCCTTGAGGGTTTCATAGGAGGCCATAAATTCCTGCATCGTATGCAGCCAGCTGTTCCTGGGGGGGATTTTGGCGGCAAGCTCCTTTATCACGCCTTTGGGAACCGTATTCTCCGCTGCTGATTTGACTGCAAACTCAAAACTATACTTTGTAAATGATCTGCCCTGAACAAGCACAGGGTAGGCAGAATCATTCTGTTCGTTTCTTACTTTTCCCCAAATTACAATCTTATACTCCCCTGGAGCAAGGTTCTTTTTATCTCTGAAGCAAAGCCACATTTCACCTGACTCGCCCGGATAAAGGTAATCGAACAGACGCTCATGCAGGTTATGTATATTATCCGCAAGGACCCAGTTGCTGCCCTCTTTCCTGTACAGCTCCGGAGTAAAAGAGAATGTCCCGTTGCCTTCTGAATCCAGTATCGTATTTCCGGTATTCGTATACCTGAATTTCAGCCATGTGATGTCCGTGGACTTGACTGTGCCGCTTTTGATCAGATCTGTCGCCTGATAGCTTGGGTATGCGCTGCCCTGCCTGTCATTCTCCAGGGTGGGAGAAAGGACAGGCCATGTCCCAGGCTTTGCAGTTCCATCCACATAGCCAAGATACTCAAAATCCGTATCAATTACACCAGGTATATTCATATCGTAAAGATCGCGGCCTTTTCGCCGGGACTCTTCTTCGAAAGCGGTGACAGAAATATGTATTGGAAAAATATTTTCAGCAGTGCTCAAAGTATAATGTACAGGAATCACATCATATGCAAGCGCCTCTTTGGGGATCGTGTACTCCAGCACGGTCCCGCCCAAAGAGATTTTGCCTGAATTCGTCGGGACATTATCGTATTTATTCAATACACCGGTTTTTTTTGCCTCCCGGGACAATATATCATAGACGAGACCGCCGTCTTTATGGAGTAAATATTCCTCAACATCAGACGGTTCTGGCGTTTGACCCAGCTTTTTCAGGACCTCTTTTGGATCATTATACTTTTTCAGTCTGACTGTCTTAAGAAAATCCGGTGTTTTTCCCATTTCATTCATGCCTCTGTCTTCGCTTTGGTTACTGGAACTGATCCTGCTCCCTTCGATTGTCCAGGGGCCTGCGGCTTTCCTGCTGCCCGTGCTGCAGGATGTCACGATGACTGTCATCAAAATCAAAGTATGGATCCCGTAAAACAGTTTTCTTTTTGCCATGATCAACACCCTTTCCTGGTTTTTAATGTTTTGTAAACACACCCTTGCGCTGCACATTGCGGATCATATCCTCGATATACTTTTCGGGATAGCTGTACTTTTTCTTTGAAGCATTTTTCCATTCCGTATTTTGCGCGGTGAAATTCCTGGCCCATTTTTGTCCTTCCGGTGTACTCAGCATCTCTTCAATTTTCTGCTTGTAAAAATTCAGTTCCTTGAACTGGGTGGATGTCACGATCCCATCGCAGAGATAATCCTGCCACAAGATGCCCGGTGCCCCTCCTGCCTCATATGTCGCTGCATAAAACGGGAACAGGGCCTGGAGGGAGCCGATAAATCCGCCCCTGGCGGGTGTCTTCAGGTTGAGGTCCTCCGTGTACCGGGGATCCCCGTATTTGGGGTTGATGACGATATCCCGCTGGTGGTTGAAGGTGGACACATGCATGGGAATGATCCCCTGCTCCACAGACACTTTTGTAAGTTCATAGACCTCTGACGGGGTATAGTAGATGGTATTGTAGTCGCTGTGGGCATATACCGTGCCGGATGCCTGCAATACTTCAGCAATCATCGCTCCGCGGCGCTGGCTGTAATATACATGCCTGTAATGCGGATTGGTGGTTTCCGGATTGATGCCTGCCACCATCCAGAGCGCGCCTTCTGTCCGGACGGTCATTTTGGGATTCGGGAACACCACCTGTTCCAGCGTCTGCTTGTAGTTAAGTGCCCGTTCGACCGACCTGAACAGGTCGAAATCGGTCATCGCTTTGGACCAGTCGCGGTATACCTTCTCAGGATCCTTATAATTGAAAGCTGTATTATCCAGCTGGCTTTTACCGTCAAGTTCCGGATCGATGGTTTCAAAGCTGTTATAGCTTGAATTATAAATATTATTTAAATTATTTATATTACCATAGGCATTATCCAGCCAGGATCTGAAATTTTTCAACGAAGATTGCCCGATCATATACCGGACATCGACATCCGCCCGCAGCCAGCCTCTTGTGTCCTCGGTATCAATGGGAATCACCCCATTTCCGCTTTGCCAGAACAGGTCTCCGTAGCGTGAAAAAGTATAATTCGTCAGGATCGCGTTTGCCCTGGCATGGATTGGGTCCCCCCATCCGATCGGGTCACCGCTCAGTCCGGAGACAGAAATGGCATTGGCTTTTTTCACTGCCTCTCCCTTGTTAAAATTAAATGGATAATTCGCATACGCCTGTATAGAGAACCCCATCTTCCTTGCCGCATCCAGCATGAATTTGTTGGCATCAAATGCAAAATCATGGTTCATGCTCACATCATATCCTGCATACCCTGTGGTGCACAGCACATTGACTCCGGCTTCCTGCATGTCCAGCAGATCATTGAGGATGGTGGAAGCCGCGTCCGGACCGCGCTGCACATTGGACCGCATATCCGCCATGTTCTGCGCCGTGGAGAGCGGGACCCGCGTCCCGTCCGGCTTTACGATGTAATTCTGGTTGTTCTTGTTCAGCCTGATTTGAACGGAGGAAGCATCCACCTGGATCGGGATCCGTACGGTCCGGATCGAATCCGCCTGCCCCGGGATCAGTTTCAGGACAACATTCTCCGTCCACGGCGCCAGCTGCAGCCAGAGGATCCCTTCCGCACGTCCGTTCTCAATCTTTTGCAGGGTCTCATAG
>DOHE01000214.1 GCA_003535395.1 Clostridiales bacterium
CCTGCTGGTGATGCGGAACTACCGGTTTTCCCTTATCGATGAATCCTACAGTCTTGCACTTTTCAGTCAGCGGCGCTACGCGGAACAGATGCGTATCCCCTGGGGCGTCTCTGAGTCCGGGTTTGCCGCCCTGGACGTACACCTGAATTATCAGTACAAGGCATTCGGCATCCCCTGGCTGGGACTGAAACGGGGGCTTGCAGAAGATGCCGTGGTGGCGCCCTATGCCACCCTGCTGGCTCTCCCCCTGGATCCCCGGCGTGCCGTCCGCAACCTAAAGCGCCTGGAACAGGCCGGCGCGCGTGGAAAATACGGCTTTTACGAAGCCCTGGACTATACCCCTGAACGCAACACTTCCGGCGAAACGAACACCTGTGTAAAAAGCTACATGGCCCACCACCTGGGCATGTCCCTGGCCTCCCTGTGCAACCATCTCAAGGATAATGCCCTGCAGCGCCGCTTCCATAATATCCCGCTCATACGGTCCGCAGAACTTTTGCTGCAGGAGCGCAGCCCCCGGGAGGTAAGTTTTACGCGGGAAGCCCGGGAGAAACCTCCCTCCCTCAAGGAAATGCAGCGGCGTCCGGTCCGCGCTGTGCGCAAACTGGGATTGCCCGGCCGCAATTTGCCGGCGGTGCACCTGCTGTCCAACGGGTATTATCATGTGATGCTGACAGACCGGGGCACCGGGGTAAGTTCTGCCGGAAACCTGACTTTGACCCGCTGGCGGCAGGACAGCCACGAGGAGCGGCACGGATTTTTCATTTTCCTTCGGGATACAGGCGGAAACACCGGTCCCTGGTCATCAAGTTACAGCCCCGCCGGCAACTGGAATGCATCCAGCGGGCGGAATGCATCCGACGGACGGAATGCATCTGGTGGACGGAATGCTGGCATTTTCCGCAATCCGGACCGGTATCAGGTACGCTTTTCTCCCGACAAAGCCGTGTATCTGCGCCGGGACGGGGAGATCGAAACGATGACGGAAATCACCGTCTCCCCGGTGGAAAACGTAGAGGTGCGTCGTGTTTCACTCACCAATACCGGCAGCCGTACCCGGGTATTGGAGGTCACCGGCTGCTTCGAACCCGTTTTGGCACATCAAAAAGCGGATGAAGCCCATCCGGCATTTTCCAATCTGTTTGTCCGTACGTGCTTTCATCCGGAATCCGGCTGCCTCATAGCCTCCCGCAAACCCCGGCACAACCGGGAAGGCACCCACTACGCAGGATTTGTGCTGGCAGTGGAAGGCAAGCAGGTCGGTGACCTGCAGCTGGAAACAGACCGGTTCCAGTTCCTGGGCCGGGGCCGGGACATGCATGCTCCGGCGGCGATGGAAGGCAACCGCCCGCTCACCGGTACCACCGGCGCTGTGCTGGATCCGGTGATGGCCCTTCGCGTGCTGGTGGAAGCAGGGCCGGGGGAAACGGCCCGGGTCTCTTTCTCCCTGGCATATGACAGTCAGCAGGAGCGATTGATGGAGCTTTGCAGTGCCTACGTGAGTCCCCAGGCCGCCGGCGAGGCTTTTCGGCTGGCCACCGCCCGCAGCATGGCGGAAATGCGGTTTCTGGGTCTGACGGAAGATGAATTTCTGCTTTACATGGAAATGGCCACCCACGTGATCTATCCCTCACCCTGCCTGAAATCCGGGCTTCCTCCGGTCACCGCCCCTCTTCACAAGGGTCCTCTCTGGGCTCAGGGGATCTCCGGGGATCTGCCTCTTGTCAGCCTGGTCATCGAGCGGCTGGAAGAAACCGACCTGCTGGACGATCTGCTCAAAGCTCATGAGTTCTGGTCCCTGCGGGGTCTGCGCACCGACCTGCTCATTTTCAATATGGAACCCGGCGGATATACCCGTCCGCTGCACACCGCCATTCTGGAGATCATCACCGGTGCACAGGGTCTGGAAAAACTGGGCAGACCCGGCGGAATATTCCTGCTGGACGGTCTGCAGATCCCGGATAATGACAGAAACACCCTTCAACTCGCCTCCTGCATCTTCCTGAAAGGACGGGACGGCAATCTGACCCTCAGAATGCGTGGTGCAGCGCAGCGAAATGCGCCCCAGCGACTGCTGTCTGCCGGCAACGGCACCCGGCACCGGGGTCCGGAGGCGGGCACGCCGGCGGGTGCAGGCGCCCCGGCAAGTGCAAGTGCCCCGGCGGGTGCAGGCGCCGGTGCGGGCGCCGGTGCAGGCGTGAATGCCTTTGCTTTTGATGGAACTGTCAACCCGGTCCCCGCTGCAGAACTGCCGGCCCGGGAGCTTCTGTGCTTCAACGGCATCGGAGGTTTCGATGCAGAACAGGGCAGCTATGTAATCCGTCTTACACCGGGGAGCGTCACTCCCCTGCCCTGGTCCAACATTATCGCGCGCCCTGATTTCGGATGTCTGGTCACCGAGAGCAGTCTGGGCTGCACCTGGTACCGGAACAGCCGGGAGAACCGACTGAGCCCCTGGTACAACGATCCCGTGTCCGATGCTGTCGGGGAAGCCGTATACTTGAAAGACACGCGCGACAAGACTCTTTGGGGTGCCACTCCGCTGCCGGTGCGGGATCCATCCCGGGAGTGGGAAATCTGCCATGGCTTCGGCTATACCTCCTGGTCATCCGGGTTTGGCAGCATCCGACATACCCTTACGGTCACCTGTGCGTGGGATCACCCGATCAAGCTGCTGGTACTGAAGGTCACGAATACCGGAAGCCACGCCCGGCAGATCCATGCCACATATTATGTAAAACCGGATGCCGGCCCGGGGAAGACTTCGGTCAAGATCCTGACAGCAACAGATGAGACAGGCGAACCGGCGTCGGGTAGCCGGAGGGCGGGGATGATCGGATTTTATTATCCTTGGAACGAGGACATGCAAAACCGGATGGCGTTTTGTGCCTGTTCGGATCCAAATGCCTATTTGAGCTGTGACCGGCATGCATTTCTTGGAACGGGAAACATTCATGCACCGGCGGCCCTGGAGCGAAGCGGCCTTCCCGGCTCCGAGAGCCCGCCGGCGGATCCCTGTGCCGCTCTTATGGCCCGGGTGCACCTGGATCCAGGGGAAAGCCGTACCCTGATATTCCTGCTCGGAGTGGCCCGGGACGCAGAAGAGGCGGCGGGATTGATCACCCGCTATGGAAAAGTGGAAAAAGCCGGGGATGCCCTTACCCATTCCCGTATCCAGTGGAACTCGCTGCTGGGAGGGATCCAGGTGCAGACCCCGGAGATCAGCCTGAATTGCCTGCTCAACGGGTGGCTTCGTTATCAGACGCTGTCGTGCCGGATGTGGGGCAGAACCGCGTATTATCAATCCGGTGGGGCTTTGGGGTTTCGAGATCAGCTGCAGGATGCCATGGCATTTCTTTTTACTGCGCCCGGCCTGGCCCGCATGCAGATCCTGCTGCATGCAGCACGCCAGTTTGAGGAGGGGGACGTGCTCCACTGGTGGCACGAGAATTCCGAGCCCGGCAAAGGCCCGCGGGGCACCCGCACCCGGTATTCCGACGATCTGCTGTGGCTGCCCCGCGCAGTGTGCGAATACGTGCAGGCCACCGGGGACAGGGATATCCTTGCGGAAAATGTGCCCTTCCTGAATGCCCCGCCTCTGGCTCCGGAAGAAGAGGAGCGCTATGATGCCACCGCATTATCCGATGAGGTTTCCAGCCTTTACACTCACTGTACCCGAGCCATCGGACGGGTGCTTTCCCGGGGCATGGGCGTTCACGGGCTCCCGCTGATGGGATCCGGAGACTGGAACGACGGCATGAACCGGGTGGGATATCAGGGCCGGGGAGAAAGCGTGTGGCTGGGATGGTTCCTTTACGATGTTTTGACCCGTTTCATCCCTCTGTGTGAACATTGCGGGGAGGAGGCTCGGATCCATGAATACGAGGCTGCCAGGCAGGCACTGGCCAAGGCGCTGGATGAAGAAGCCTGGGACGGCAGCTGGTACCGGCGCGCCTGGTTCGATGACGGAAGCGTGCTGGGTTCAGTAACCAATTCCGAGTGCCGGATCGATTCCATATCCCAGTCCTGGGCTGTGATCTCCGGTGCCGGGACAAAGCAAAAAGCGCGGGAAGCCATGCATTCGTTAGAGGCACAGCTGGCGGATCTGGATAATGGCATCCTCAAACTCCTCACCCCTCCCTTTGTCAACAGTACTCCCAACCCGGGCTACATCGCCAGTTACCTTCCGGGCATCCGGGAAAACGGGGGACAGTACACCCATGCCGCTGCCTGGGCCATCCAGGCCTGGGCTTTGCTTGGAGACGGAGACAAGGCCATGAGCCTGTTCAACCTGGTAAACCCGGTGAACCATACCCGTACCCCCATGGAATGGGCCCGGTACAAGGGAGAACCCTATGTGAGTGCCGCAGATGTGGCCTCTGAGCCCCCTCATACCGGCCGGGCGGGATGGACCTGGTATACCGGTTCCGCCGCCTGGCTGTACCGGGTCGCCTTGGAAGATCTGCTGGGTCTCAGGCGAGAAGGCGAGCGCCTTTGGATCCGCCCCTGCATCCCCCGGGCATGGAAAAATTATTCCATGGTGTACCAGGACCGGAAAACCTTCTGGAAAATCGAAATAGAAAATCCAGACGGAGTCAGCCAGGGGATCGTCTCAGCCACGCTGGATGAAGCGGATCTTATTCCGGAAAAGGAAGGAACCGGTGTACAGGTGCCTCTTATCGCGGATGAAAAGACCCACCGGGTGCGAATCCTGATGGGAAAGGCTGAAATACAGGCAACGGATTAGATCCTTGCGACACCTGACTCCCTGGCCGCTTTGGCCACTTCCGCAGCGACCGCCTTGCCCACCCGGGGATCGAACGGCGCCGGGATAATGTACTCCGGATTCAATTCCTCAGCAGTGATGATCTCTGCGATGGCGTGGGCCGCTGCGATCTTCATGGCATCATTGATGTCAGAAGCGCGCACATCCAAAGCTCCGCGGAAAATGCCCGGAAAAGCGAGCACATTGTTGATCTGGTTGGCAAAGTCCGATCGGCCGGTACCGATGACCCGGGCTCCGGCTGCCCTTGCTTCCTCCGGCATGATTTCCGGCACGGGGTTGGACATGGCAAAGATGATGGGATCTTTGGCCATGGTCCGCACCATATCTGAAGTCACTACTCCGGGAGCGGAAAGCCCGATAAACACATCCGCTCCCCTGATCACGTCTGCCAGAGAACCTTTTTTGTGCTCCAGGTTGGAAATGCGGGCCATGTCTTCCTTTTCCGGGTTCAGGTTGTCCCGTCCTTCGTAAATGGCACCCTTGGTATCGCACAGGATGACTTTCTTAAGGCCCATGCTCATCAGCAGGCGGGTCACGGCGATGCCGGCGGCGCCGGAGCCGTTGATGACCACAGAGATGTCCTGGATACTGCGGCCGGTTATTTTCAAAGCGTTGAGCATGGCAGCCAGGGTCACGACCGCCGTGCCATGCTGGTCATCATGGAAAATGGGTATATCACAGGAAGCCTTCAGCCTGCGCTCGATCTCAAAGCAGCGGGGAGCCGAAATGTCTTCCAGGTTGACGCCGCCAAA
>DOHE01000317.1 GCA_003535395.1 Clostridiales bacterium
CGGTTGTTGAAGGTATTGATGGCTTTGATTAGTCCGATGGTACCTATGGAGATCAAGTCATCCATATCCTCCTGCCCGTTGTTGTATTTTTTTACAACATGGGCGACCAGCCGGAGATTTCTTTCTATCAGGATATTTCGGGCTTCCTTGCTGCCGTTTCGCCATTCTTCTATATATCTGGCTTCTTCTTCACGGGTCAGGGGTTTGGGAAAGGAATTGTTGTTCACCATGTGGCCAAAAGTAAAAAACAGGTCAAAGAACATCTCCAGTATCCTGGAAAGTACAGTATGGACCATAAAACCTGACCCTTCCGGTGATATGCATCTGAATCCAGTATATGTTTCAGTTGTGCAGGGAGTGCAAGTACAAAAGGGATTTTGATTTTGCCGGCAGAATCAAAAATTATTGCAAATCTTTACATAATCAACCCGGATAATGTTAAAAATAGTAAAGCAAGTTCAAATCCATCCAGATAATAAAGGAGGCAAGTTTATGAAAAATCTTTCTACGAAGGAAGTCAATTATGTAAAGGACATCCTCTCCTGGGAACTGCTGTCGTCAAAAAAGTGTTTTTCCTTTGCAAACCAGGAAAAAGAGCCAAACCGCCAAAAGCTTCATTTTGACGTGGCCAGGGCACATCAGACAAATTATGTCAATTTACTCAATTACCTGAGTCAGACCGTCAATTCACAGAAAGGACAGATGCAATAATGGATACACAGTCAACCGTCACCTCCCGCACCGGAGTACAGAAAATAGGAAAACAGCCCACTGAAAACATGAAGATGAACGGACCGGAAATCACACCGAAGGACATGCTTTATGATTCCCTGACAGCAAATAAGCAGGGACTGATCACTTATCAGACGGCAATCAATGAAACCATCAGCGAGGATTTGAAGAATTTGATGCTGGTAAACCGGGATCGGATCCAATGGGCTCAATCTGCTTTTTTTAATGAACTTTTCAATATGGGAGAGTACCAGGCTGAAACCGCGACACCGCCTCAGGTGGCAGATGCCTATGAGATTTTCAACGGATACCGCTCCCAGCTTCCTTATCAACAGCAGTAGAGATCATCTGATTGGATTGATGGCACTGTAAAATGTAACAAAGCTGATTGGATTGATGGCACTGCAAAAAGTCACATAGTTGCTTTTTGCAGTGCCAAAGTTCTGTGCGCGCAGTCTACTGAGTCAAATCTGCCGAAAAATCTCAAGTCCTGTCCAAAATATTATCTGCTCTGCCGAAGCAGGTTAAGAGCATGTATTTTCCTTGCGATAGCAGCAAATACGGGAGCGGATACATCTCCTCCCATGCCTCCATCCTCCACAAATACAGAGATCACAGTCCTCGGCTCTTCTTCTACTGGAAAATATCCGACAAACCATGCGTGTACCGTTGGAGACCCGTCACTTTTGACAGCCTCAGCGCTTCCGGTTTTGCCTGCGGCTCCACCGATATCATCCAGGTTTGCCCTGCTCCCGGTTCCGACTGTCCCAGTCACTTTGTACATCATCTCTTCCAGCATTCTTGCCACATGAGCCGGGATCACGCGCCTGGCACTTCCTGACCGTAATTTTTGGACAATATTCCCGTTTTGATCCAGTAAAGCATCGGTCACATTAACCGGCGGAAGCACGCCGTGACTGGCAATGGCGCATACCATTGCCGCTGCTTGAAGGGGTGTTACAGATACTTCGCCCTGACCGATGGAAATATTGGCGGCATCCCCATAGCTCCCCGCTTCCCTGGCAGAAGGAAGATGGCCTGAAGATTCAGCAATCCCCTGTTCCTGGATCCCCGTGCTTTTTCCAAGGCCCAAACGGGCTGCCATGGCCAGGATCTTTTCAGCTCCCACATCTATGCCCAGCCGGATAAAAAAGGTGTTGCATGTCTGAACAAAGGCTTGCTCCAAACCCAATTCTCCGTGCGATGTACCATCATAACAGCGGAAGTGCAGGCTGCCGAAGGAAATAGACCCATTACAGCGATAACGGGAATACAGGCCTTCTTCCAGAGCTGCTGCCGCATCCACGATTTTAAACACAGAGCCCGGGCTGTATGCAGCAACAGCCCGGTTAAACAGACTGGATCCATCCGGATCCGACATGGCAGCATCCACATCCTCCCGGTCAAAATCCGGTCTGCTGGCCATGGCAAGCACATCTCCCGTCATGGCATCCATGACTACGACTGCCCCCTTGGGGATCAGGTTGTCCATTTCATCTTCTACGATGCGCTGTATGGAATAATCCAGAGTCAGACGCAAATCCAGCGGTGCATTCCCGCTGTCTGCCTTAAGCAGCCGGATCCCTGAACCTGGAAGCGGTTTCCGGGTCGCATCCGCCAGGATGGCCGTCATGATGCTTGAGCCTGACAGCCGGCTGTTAAACTTTTCTTCAAGACTTGAAATGCCGGTCCCATCGGACTTGCGCAGATATCCGGTCACATGTGCCGCAAGACTTCTGCCGGCATAGCGAACTGGGATGTCTGCAAAAACGATATTCGGATGAAAAGCAGCCACTGAACTTATTTCTTCCGATGATACGGGAACCGCATAAGGAGCGGTGTCCGAGCCTTCGCCGTCATTACTGCCTGAAAAAGTTGGAAGCCCCGGAGGAAAGACAGCAAGGGTCTTTCCTTCCCGGTTGGTAAAGGGGATGCCTTTCCGGTCCAGAATATCTCCTCTTTCCCGGAACAGCAATACGCCGTTTCGCTGCTGCGCAACAGCGTCTTTGAGCAAATCATCCCCTTCATTCGACTGGAGAATAAAAAAACGAAGCACAACGATCAAAAAAACAACGGATAGAATCGTCGCCAGGAACAGAACTCTGTTGCGGAAGGCCGGCATTTCAACTCACCTCATGGATTATTTTTCCGTATTATCCATGGGGGTATGCATCAAAAGATTTTATGATCAACCTTTTTTCTCAGGATACTGGCGGGTTTCAAGGAAATTTCCGAGGGGATCAGAACGGTCATCTGTGGATGGGGAGCCGCCGCAACGGGTTGCATGGAAGAGTCAAACAGCTGATTTGCGGTTATTGATACAGGTTTTCCGCCCCGCACCGGTTCTATCGCCTCCAGGATGTCCCCAGCCTGGAAACGGTTTCTTTGTTCCACGGACAATAGCCTGCGGACCGGGTCGTATCCGGTGACCAGCCCCACAAATTCATACTCCTGAACATAGGAAATTCGGGTTTGGAAAGAAGCGCTGCTGTCTTTGCCAAAATAAAAACCGGTATGGTATTCACGATGGCTTACGGATTCCACTTCTTTCTGCCAGTCCGGGTCAAACCGGTATGCCTCTTTATCTATTTCAAACGCATCCATCGCATCCCGGTATGCTTTCGTGACCACCGCCACATAATAGGCGCTTTTCATTCTTCCTTCGATTTTAAAGCTGTCAACGCCCGCTTCATAAAGTGCAGGGATATGCCGGATCATACAAAGGTCTTTGGCGCTTAGGATAAAGCTTCCCCGTTCCTCTTCCTCTATGGGATACATTTCCCCCGGGCGACTTTCCTCGGAAAGAAGCAGACGACTTTCCCCCGGACGATTTTCTCCGGAAAGAAGCAGGCGACTTTCCCCCGGGCGACTTTCCTCGGGAAACCGAAGAGGGTTCCCCTCATTCAGGGAATACCGCCACCGGCAGGGTTGGGCACAAAGGCCCCGGTTTGCATCCCGTCCGGTTAAATATGCGCTTAGCAGGCATCTCCCCGAATAGGCCATGCATACGGCTCCATGAACAAAAACTTCCAGTTTGAGTTGTGATGGCGCTTGACGCCGGATTCGTTTGATCTCCTCCAGTGTCAGTTCCCGTGCAAGAACAACGCGCCGCGCGCCCTGGCGATGCCAGAAAGCAGCGCTGGCATGGTTTGTATTGTTCGCTTGTGTGCTGATGTGTA
Organism: Clostridiales bacterium; assembly: GCA_003535395.1. Lineage (GTDB taxonomy): Bacteria > Bacillota > Clostridia > UBA8921 > UBA8921 > UBA8921. The sequence goes on from DOHE01000317.1 coordinate 3,912, forward strand.
TCTCCATATTTGGAGCAAGACTGCGAACCAGATCAAATACCCCGGGATCAGATACGATCAACGCATCCGCACCCATCCTTTCAAAACTGGAAATCGAATCCGGCATCCGATCCAGATCGTCTTCATGCGGGATCATATTCATAGTGACATACACTTTACAGTGATGTGCGTGAGCGAAAGCAATCCCCTCCGCCATTTCAGCCGGGGTAAAATTTTCAGCCCCGGCTCTAAGGCCGAATCCGCTTCCGCAATAGACGGCATCCGCTCCATAAAGCACTGCCATTTTTAGTTTTTCAAGATTCCCGGCGGGGGCAAGCAATTCCATGTTATAAGTTCCTTCGGGGAAGATTTTGTATTATCCTGATGATTAAAGAGCGGAGTTCCAGGTCATGGTTTCGGTGAAGGCGATGGCTTGGGAGTGGGAGAGGGCTTGGGTGTTGGGGTCGGCGGAGGGGAATATTCCGCGAATTGGTTATACCCGTATACCGACAATGCATAGTTATGTTCTTCCAGGGTCGTGGAAAAATAATGGGTCCCGTCACCCTTGGCGACAAAAAACAGAAAATTCCCTTTTTCCGGATTTAACACGGCTTCGATCGCCGCCCGGCCGGGATTGCATATGGGTCCGGGAGGCAGCCCTTCCCGCAGGTAAGTATTGTATGCATTTTCTATTTTTGTATCCTCTGCGCTGATAACAGACTTGAATTTTCCGTCCCGCAAATAGAGGCAATATTGGACGGTGGCACAGGAATCCAACTTTCGGGGGATGTCGAAGCGTCCGGACAGACGATTCAAAAACACCCCGGCAACCCGGGACATCTCAGATAATTCAGACGCTTCCTTCTCTACTATGGAAGCCAGGGTGACCACTTCGTATACGGAAAGTCCCATTGCTTTTGCCTGGTCGTAGAAATAAGGGGGGAACCGGTTGTCAAAGTTGACGAGCATCCGGTCGATGATATCGATCTCTCCCGCATTCTTATCAAACACATAAGTATCCGGAAAAAGAAAACCCTCCAGCCGGTATTTAGATGATGCGGGCAAATCTTTAAGAAAGATATAGTCAAAATCGTAATTTTTGACAGCGTCAAAGAACCGGTCCCGGTTTATAAGTTCTGCCTGGACCAGCTTGTCCGCAGACTGCAGCAGATTGTACCCTTCCGGGATCATGACCCGGACCCCTTCCGGATAACTTACCAGGATCGCCATCAGCTGATCATATTTCAATCCTTTTTGAACGTAATGGGTACCGTATTTGTAGTCTCCGTCATAGCCGTTTACATTGGAAAGGAAACGGAAAGCCAGGCTGGAAGATATGATCCCTTTTTCCTTCAGTGCTTTTGCGATCTGCCGTGTATTGGAGCCCATGGGCACAAATATTTCGACCCGGTCTTCTGCAGCTATAACGATATCCTCAGTGACCCGGTTGATGTCTGTGTCGATGACCAGTTTGAAGCATAATAGAAAACAGAACATGAACAGGATGAAATAACCTGTGATGCCAAATATTATGCGGGCTCCCAAAGGAATTTTGCTATGATCCATCATGCCGTCCTTTCCTCCCCTGCGTATACTCCCCGTCCAGACACACATCCATTTCTTTTGCCATATGATATACCAAGATCACGAAACACGGAGGAACGGATCCATGCTTTTTGGGAACCTGGGCTGCAACAATGATATTCTCTGGATCATAATCATCCTGGTTGTTTTATTCCTTCTGTTCTGGAATGACCAACCCTGTGGCTGCAAGAACTGATCTTCCTGACTTCCGGCGGCGGCATGCGATGCTGCCGCCGGTTCAATCTGTTTCGTTCTTATCTGTACTATAGGACATGA
>DOHE01000220.1 GCA_003535395.1 Clostridiales bacterium
TTTTCTGGTGGATGCCGCCCAGGGTGCAGGATGCATCGATATAGACGTGGAGGAAATGAACATTGACATGCTTGCATTTTCCGGGCACAAGGGACTGCTGGGGCCTCAGGGGACGGGTGGGCTGTACATCGGGGAGCGGATCGGATCTCTTGATGAATGCCGGATCCGGCCACTGCTTGCAGGGGGTACCGGAAGCAACTCCAGGGAAATGGACCAGCCCATATCACTGCCGGAAGGCTTTGAAAGCGGGACGCTCAACACGCCGGGGCTTGCCGGGCTCAGTGCAGGCATCGACCACCTGCTTTCCCTTGGGGTCTACCGGATTCGGGAGCACAAGCAGAAAATGGTTCGGCTGCTGCTGGACGGGCTTAAACGCATGAAGGACCGGGTGGATCTGCTGACTCCCGCATCTGCCAGAGAAAACAGCGGGATCGTTGCCTTCAATATAAAGGGGATGGACAGTACGGAAGTGGCAGACCGGCTGGATCAGGAATCCGGAATCGCCGTGCGGGGAGGGCTGCACTGCGCCCCCATGGCCCACTGTGTGCTGGGGACCCTGGAAACCGGTGCGGTCAGGGTCAGCTTCGGCACATACAACACCGGAGAGGATGTGTTAAGCCTGCTGGATGCGCTGCGAAGGATCGCCGGCCGCCCGTAGAGGCTCTTCGCAGCAGCGTATCCCCCGGAGTCGTCCGGAATCCCCCGGAATCCTCCGGGTCATTCGGGATCATTCGGGCAGATTCGGGGTCATTCGGGCCAGGTTTGTTTGCAGCCTGCCGCCGGTATGGTATACTGTAAGAAAAGGACTGCACTGCTGCAGAATTGGAATGACGGGGTGGATACGGTTGCATTCAGACACCATATTGAAGGTAAGGTATGCCGAAACGGACCGGATGGGGATCGTACACCATTCTAATTATCCGGTATGGTTTGAGGCGGCCCGGACGGATTTCATCCGCAGTTCTCTGGGACTCTCTTACGGACAGCTGGAGGAGGAAGGACTTTTGCTGCCTCTGGCGCAACTGCACTGCAGTTTCAAAAGTCCCGCCAGATATGAGGATGAAGTGCGGGTGCGCACCTTTGTGAAAGAAGTTACCGTGGTCAAGCTGGTCTTCCGCTATGAGGTGTTCCTGTCCGGAGGATCACAGCCCCAGCCGCAGCCCCAGCCCCAACCGCAGCCGCAGCCGCAGCCGCAGCCCCAGAAGCTGCTGGCAACCGGAGAGACGGTGCATGCCTGGACGGACCGGGACCTAAAGCCGCTGAATTTAAGAAAGACAAATCCGGAACTGTACCAAAGCCTGCAGGAGCAGATCACTCCTGACCCGGATAATGACAGGCAGACAACAGATGAATCACAGTGAAGAACGGGAAGGGGAATCAGTTTGGTAAGGAACAACCTTAGAAACGTGGCGATCATCGCCCATGTCGACCATGGCAAGACCACCCTGGTGGATGAGATGCTAAAGCAAAGCGGAGTTTTCCGGGACAACCAGGTAGTAAGAGAACGGGTCATGGACAGCAATGATTTAGAGCGGGAAAAAGGGATCACCATCCTGGCCAAGAATACGGCAATTACGTATAAAGACGTGAAAATCAACGTGGTGGACACCCCGGGACACGCAGACTTCGGGGGCGAGGTGGAGCGGGTCCTGAAAATGGTCAATGGGGTGCTGCTGCTGGTCGATGCGTTTGAAGGGCCCATGCCCCAGACCCGCTTCGTGCTGCAAAAGGCGCTGGAGCTGGGACATCGGGTGATCGTGGTCATCAACAAAGTGGACCGCCCGGATGCACGGCTCAATGATGTGGGGGATGAAGTGCTGGAACTGCTGCTGGAGCTGGAAGCCTCCGAGGAACAGTTGGACAGCCCCATCGTGTATTGTTCCGGCCGGCAGGGAACGGCCAGCCTGTCTCCGGGAGGAGAAGGAGAGAATCTGATCCCCCTGCTGGATATGATCGTAGACTACATCCCCGCCCCGGAGGGGGATGAGGATGCGCCGCTGCAGGTGCTGGTATCTTCCATCGATTATAACGATTACGTGGGGCGGATCGCCATCGGCCGTGTGGAGCGGGGCACCATTTTCCAGGGACAGGAAGCCCTCATCCTGGACTTCCACCACACCCGGGAACCCTACAGGACAAAGATCACCAACATATACCAGTTTAACGGCCTGAAGCGGGAACCCGTCAACCGGGCTACGGTCGGGGATATCGTGGCATTTTCCGGAGTGGAAGGGGTGACCATCGGGGATACCATCTGCGCGGTGGACAAACCCGAGCCGGTGCCCTTCGTCCGGATCTCCGAACCCACGGTAGAGATGACATTCAGTGTCAATGACAGTCCCTTTGCGGGCAGGGAGGGCCGGTATGTCACTTCCCGGCACTTGCGGGAGAGGCTGTTCAAAGAGATCCTGAAAGATGTTTCCCTTAGAGTGGAGGGAACGGACACCACCGATGCATTCCGGGTCTGCGGCCGGGGGGAGATGCACCTGTCCATCCTCATCGAGACCATGCGCCGGGAAGGGTTCGAGCTGGCCGTGGGCCGGCCCGAGGTGATTTACAGGGAAGAGAACGGCGTCAAGACCGAACCCATGGAGCAGCTCTTCGTGGACTGCGACGAACGCTTCATGGGTGTGGTGACCGAAAAGCTGTCGGCGCGCAAGGGGCTGATGACCAACATGATCAACCACGGCAGCGGTCGGGTGCGCATCGAGTTCACCATTCCATCGCGCGGCCTGATCGGCTACCGCGACGAGTTTCTCACCGACACCCGCGGC
>DOHE01000098.1 GCA_003535395.1 Clostridiales bacterium
CAGCTCCGCTTCAGCGTGGCCTACTGGCACACCATGCGAGGCACGGGGGCCGACCCGTTCGGCCCGGGCACCATGTTCCGGCCTTGGGAGGCGGCCCAGGACTCCGTGGAAAACGCCTGCAATCGGGTGCGCGTGGCCTTCGAGTTCATGGAGAAGCTGGGCGCCCCGTTCTTCTGCTTCCACGATCGCGACGTGGCCCCCGAGGGAAAGAACCTGGCCGAAACCAACCGCAACCTGGACGCCGTGGTGCGCGTCATCAAGGAGGAGATGCAGCGCACGGGAATCAAGCTGCTCTGGGGCACGGCCAACTTGTTCAGCAACCCGCGCTACGTACACGGGGCTGCCACGAGCTCGAATGCCGATGCCTTCGCCTTCGCGGCCGCCCAGGTCAAAAAGGCCCTGGAAGTGACCAAGGAGCTCGGCGGCGACGGTTACGTGTTCTGGGGCGGCCGGGAAGGCTATGAAACCCTGCTCAATACGGACATGGGTCTGGAACTGGACAACCTGGCCCGTTTCCTGCGCATGGCGGTGGATTATGGCCGAAGTATCGGTTTTACCGGCGACTTTTACATCGAACCCAAGCCCAAGGAACCTACCAAACATCAATACGACTTTGATGTGGCCACGGTGATTGGATTTCTCCGCAAGTATGGGCTGGATCAGGATTTTAAATTCAATGTGGAAGCCAACCACGCCACCCTGGCGGGGCACACTTTCCAGCACGAACTTTGCCTGGCCCGTGTGAACGGCATGTTCGGTTCCATCGATGCCAACCGGGGCGATCTGCTGCTGGGATGGGATACAGACCAGTTCCCCACGGATGTGTACGACACCACCCTGTGCATGCTGGAAGTCCTGAAGGCAGGGGGATTCACCCGGGGCGGCCTGAATTTTGATGCCAAGATCCGCAGGGGCTCCTTTGAACCGGAGGATCTGTTCCATGCGTACATCAGCGGGATGGACGCCTTCGCGCTGGGACTTCGCAAAGCATACCGGCTGATTGAGACAGGGGAGATCGATGCCTTTGTCTGCCAGCGTTATGCAAGCTACAAATCCGGGATCGGAGCCGAGATCCTTGCCGGCCGGGCAGGCTTTCGGGAACTGGAACAGTATGCCCTCGGTATGGACGGGAAAAGCATCCGGAACACATCCGGGCGTCAGGAAATGCTGGAAAGCATCCTCAACCGCAACCTTTTCAGATAATATCGGATAATAAAGGAAGCAAGGAACCGGCGGATGGAGCGGGAGAAGTAAGGGAGAAGCAAGTTTTTGCAAGTTTTCTATTCCCCTTTTATTGGCAGGTGTTTTCGGATATAATGGTAGACAATGTAAAATCTTGATTTGGAGGGATCCAGCATGAAACTTGGAGTTTTTACAGTACTTCTTGGCCAGCAGAGTCTGGAAGACGCGCTAAAGTATCTGGAAAAGCTGGGTGTGCAGGCAGTGGAGATCGGTACGGGCGGATACCCGGGGAAAGCCCATGCCAATACGGATGAGTTGTTGGCGGATGCAGACAAGCTGAACCGTTTCAAAAAACTGATATCCAAACACGGGATGGAGATCAGTGCCCTGAGCTGCCATGGAAATCCGGTACATCCCCAGAAGGAGATCGCAGACGCTTTTCATAAAGATTTTGAGAAAACCGTTTTGCTGGCAGAGAAACTGGGTGTGGCCCGGGTCGTAACGTTTTCCGGATGCCCCGGAGATGCTCCGGGAGCCAAATATCCAAACTGGGTGACCTGCCCCTGGCCGGATGATTTTCTAAAGATCCTGGATTATCAGTGGAATGAAGTGTTGATCCCCTACTGGAAGCAGGCCAGTGCCTTTGCTGCGAGCCACGGGGTCAATAAGATCTGCCTGGAAATGCACCCCGGATTCTGCGTCTACAATCCGGAAACTCTCCTTAAACTGCGCAGCGCTGTGGGAGATTCCATCGGTGCCAACTTTGACCCCAGCCATCTGTTCTGGCAGGGGATCGATCCGGTGGCAGCCATCCGAACTCTAGGACCGGCTATTTTCCATTTTCATGCCAAGGATACCAAGGTGGATGAAGCCAATACAAAACAGAACGGCGTGCTGGACACCAAACACTACGGGGATGAGATCCGCCGTTCCTGGATCTTCCGCTCCGTGGGCTACGGGCACAATTATGATGTATGGAAGGATATCGTGAGCAGCCTGAAAATGGTGGGATACGACGATGTGATGAGCATCGAGCATGAAGACAGCCTGATGTCCGTCAATGAAGGGCTTTCCAAGGCGGTGGGCTTCCTCAAGGAAGTCATGACCTTCGAAAAGACCGGCGGCATGTGGTGGGCCTGATCATTCAGTAGCTGGAGGGATGCAGGATGGAAAAGACACTCAATATCGGGCTGGTGGGTTATAAGTTCATGGGAAAGGCCCACAGCAACGCGTATGCGCGGCTGGGGATGTTTTTTAACACATCGGCAAAGGTCCGGATGAAAGCCCTTTGCGGCAGAGATCCGGAGTGGCTCGCCCAGGCCGCTCAAAAATTCGGCTGGGAAGGATATGAGACCTCTTGGGAGAATCTGGTAATACGCAATGATATCGATGTTGTGGATATTACCACCCCCAGCAACTTTCACAAGGAGATCGCCATCGCCGCTGCTGAGAACGGAAAGCATGTCTTCTGTGAGAAGCCGCTGGCATTGACGCTGAAGGATGCCCGGGACATGCAGGCCTGTGCTGCAAAGAACGGGGTGAAGAATCAGATCGGGTTCAATTACCGGTTTGCACCTGCGATCCAGCTGGCAAAAAACATGATCGATGGAGGGAAGTTGGGGAAGATCTTTCATTTCCGCGGCACCTATCTGCAGGACTGGATTATCGATCCGGAGTTCCCCCTGGTCTGGCGCCTGGACAAGAAAGTGGCCGGCTCCGGCTCGCACGGGGATCTGGGTGCGCATCTTATTGATATGGCGCATTATCTGGTGGGGGATCTTTCCAGAGTCATCGGGATCAGCAAGACGTTCGTTACGGAGCGGCCGCTGGTGGAGCGGATGACGGGTCTTAGCGGCAAAGCACAGGCAGATGCTCCCCGCGGAGCCGTAGAGGTGGACGATGCCACTCTTTTCCTTGGGGAATTTAAAAGCGGCGGCTTGTGTTCCATCGAGGCCACCCGGTTTGCAAGCGGTCATAAGAATGCTATGAGTTTTGAGGTGAACGGCAGCAAAGGCAGCATCAAGTTCGAATTTGAACGGATGAACGAGCTGCAGTATTTCAATGCAGAGGACGAAGCCGGGACCCAGGGATTCCGCCTGATCCAGGCATCGGAGGGGATCCATCCCTATGTGAGCGCCTGGTGGCCGGCAGGGCATGTGCTTGGATACGAGCATACCTTCGTCCATGAGATGTACGAGTTCGTGGAAGCCATCGCGCAAGACAAACCCACCTGTCCGGACTTCAGCGACGGAGTTAAATGTTCCCGGGTGCTGGAGGCGGTGGAACTTTCCATCACGGAACGGCAGTGGGTGGAAGTGGACAGCCTGTAAGCAGCATAGCATTCGACGATTCTTCGGCAAACCTTCGGCAAACTTAGTTTCAGCAGTCAGGAAAGGGGCATTCCGCATTGGAATGCCCCTTGTTACGATCCTGCAGGCAGATATACTTAAGGCTCAGTCGAGCATGCCGTCGATACCGCTCAGTCGAGCATGCCGTCGATCAGGCCCATGGGCATGGGTGCCGGCCGCTGGCAGGTGCTCTCCAGCTTCCACAGTTTGCCGGTGTCGCTGGAATCGTGGAACCCCTGCATGATATCCAGCACATGGAAGGCCATATCCCCATGCGCCCGGTGCGCCCGGCCGCTTGCGGCCGCCCTTGCCATATCCGCAACACCGATGCCCCGGGTATTCTGGGTATATCCGAAAGGCATTGGCATCTCTTTCCATTCGGACCCCTTCACTTTGTTCAAGTAGGAGACGGGCCCCCCGAATGAATTGGGATCGGGAACCGACAGGGTGCCTTCCGTGCCGTAGATCTCGATCCGGGGAAGCCTTGCACCCCAGGTGTCGAAAGATGTGATGATGGTCCCCGCCGCACCGTTGGAGTAATTGATGAGCCCGGCCACATGAGTGGGCACATCCACGTCAATGACAGTACCGAACTTGGGAGCGCTGGTAATGGTGCGGGTGGGGAAGGTGACCCGGGTGCAGCCCATGACAGAGTCCGCAGGCCCCAGCAGATTGACAAGCGCCGTCAGATAATACGGCCCCATATCAAACATCGGCCCGCCGCCCGCTTTGTAATAGAATTCCGGATCCGGATGCCAGCTCTCGTGGCCATGGCACATCATGAAGGCGGTGGCGGCGATGGGTTTGCCGATCCATCCGTCATCGATGAGCTTGCGGCAGGTCTGGATCCCGCCGCCAAAAAAGGTTTCCGGTGCGCAGCCCACCATCAGGCCTTTTTTTCTGGCCAGTTCGATGACCTTTCGCCCGTCGTCCCGGTTGACCGCCAGGGGTTTTTCCAGGTACACATGCTTGCCCGCGTTCAGTGCGGCCAGGGAGATTTCTGCATGTACTTTAGGAATGGTCAGGTTGACCACGATCTCGATTTCCGGATCGGCCAGCAGTTCTTCCGGGGTACAGCTTCTGGGAATATTGAACTCCGCCGCCTTCGCTGCTGAACGCTCCGGGATCAGGTCCGCGACAGCGGCTACTTCCACCATCCTGAACAGTCCGGTCAGGTTTTTAAGATAGATGCCGCTGATGGCACCGCATCCGATGATGCCCACTTTCGTGATTTTCATAGAAATACGCCTCCATTTGCCTCAGATATTTGTTCAAAAGATTTTAGATGGGTCTTTGAAATCTGCCGGATCGAGTTTCTTCTCAACCGCGATGTCCTTGCCCTGCGCTGCCCAAAGGAAACCGCGGCGCATCATTTCCGGCACTTCCGGGATCCCGAACACGCTTGCCACATGTCCGAGAGAGGTGTAGAACACGCGTCCGTATCCCCAGCGCTTGGTCCAGGTGACCGGTACATCCACCTGTTTGTTGCTGGCATGATATCCCGGAGCAACCGGGAAGCGAGTAGTGGCCAGTACTTCCACACAGGGGTCCACATGCACATAATACTGCTCGCTGACCACCTTAAAGTCCAGCATGCCGTCCACGATGGGGCTGGAAGAATTGCAGATATTTACTGTGTATTCCACGCCGCCGCCGGGATGAGAGACCCACTGGCCGCCGGTCATGAACTGCCAGTCCACGTCATTTCGGAAAGCGTCGCACATGCCCCCATGGCATCCGCAGAGCCCGACGCCGGAAGCTACCGCTTCGATCACCGGCTTGCGCTGCTCCGCCGTGATCTGGCCCATCGTCCAGATCGGTACGATGAGATGCAGGCTCTTTAGCTTCTCCT
>DOHE01000028.1 GCA_003535395.1 Clostridiales bacterium
GTCAGGATCTTCACCACGCTGCCGGGTTCCGGCAGTTCCTGAAGAGTGCCCAGGGAAGTCAGGATCCGGTAGCCCACCCCTGCGGCTTCGACGACGGCCTGATCCAGCCCCTTGTGATCCAGCGTGCCTTTAATATATGCGATCATACGATCCCTCCCCTGGCCAGCGTGCCGGCATTGGCATGACAAATGGCCACGGCCAGCGCATCCGCCGCATCATCCGGTCTGGGAGGTTCCGGAAGGTTCAGCAGGATGCGTACCATGTACTGGATCTGACTTTTCTCCGCCCTTCCATAACCCGTGACGGCCTGTTTCACCTGCAGTGGGGTGTATTCATAGACCTGAAGCCCCGCCCGGGCCAGGCACAGCAGTGCAACGCCCCGGCCGTGCCCTACATTGAGCGCAGTTTTTTCGTTTTTGCTGAAAAACAGCTCTTCCACAGCGCCCTGCTGCGGCTGCCACCGGTTCACGATTTCCTCCAGCCGGCGACTTAATGTCAGCAACCGGTCTGTCATGGGAAGGCCTGCATGAGTAGACACAACGCCGCAGTCCAGCATGGTGAATCCACCCCTTTCATGCTCGATGACTCCGTAGCCGGTGATGGCAAACCCCGGATCGATTCCAATGATGCGCATGTTTCTGAACCCATCCCTGTGAAAACTTCATATTGAATACCCGGCTGTATTTGCATATAATTTGACCGGTATCCTGTTTCATATTGTATCATACGGCGAAATCGGACCGCAACATCAGGAAGGAGCATGAACCATGTCAAAGGAAAAAATACTGCTGGCATACTCCGGGGGATTGGACACATCCATTATCATCCCGTGGCTGAAAGAGAACTATGACTGCGAAGTCATCGCCATGGCGGCGGACCTGGGTCAGGGAGACGAGCTGGAACCCGTCCGGGAAAAGGCTTTGAAAACCGGGGCCAGCAAAATTTATATTGAAGACTTGAAAGAGGTCTTCATCACCGACTTCATCTATCCCACCCTGAAGGCCAACGCGATTTATGAAGGAAAATATCTGCTTGGCACCTCCTTCGCCCGCCCCATCATTGCCAAACGGCTGGTGGAGATCGCTGCGCTGGAAGGCGCCACCGCCATTGCTCATGGCGCTACCGGAAAAGGCAATGACCAGGTCCGGTTCGAACTCACGGTAAAGGCTCTGGCCCCCCATCTGAAAATCATCGCTCCCTGGAGGCTTTGGGACATTCGCTCCCGGGAAGATGCCATCGATTATGCAAAGGCCCGGAACATCCCCATCCCCGTGACCAAGAAAGACAATTACAGCATGGACCGGAACCTCTGGCACTTAAGCCACGAGGGCTCGGACCTGGAAGATCCCTGGAACGAACCGGCATACGACCGGTTGCTTAAGCTCATGATCCCACCGGAAAAAGCACCGGACCAGGTCGAATATGTAGAGCTGGAATTTGAGAAAGGGATCCCTGTGGCCGTGAATGGCAGCCGGCCCGGTCCTGTCGCCCTCATTGAAGAGCTGAACCAAATCGGAGGCAGGAATGGCATCGGAATCGTGGACATGGTGGAAAATCGGCTGGTCGGCATGAAGTCCCGGGGAGTCTATGAAACTCCCGGCGGGACCATCCTGTATGCCGCGCACCGGGAACTGGAGCTTTTGTGCCTTGATCGGGATACCCTGCATATGAAAGACCAGCTATCCCAGCGGTTTGCTGAACTGGTGTATTTCGGCCAGTGGTTCACTCCGCTCCGGGAAGCCCTCTCCGCCTTTGTGGACAGGACGCAGGAGACCTGCACCGGCATGGTGCGAATGAAGCTTTACAAGGGCAACTGCATGCCGGCGGGTTCTAAATCAGATTATTCTCTGTACAGTGAAGAGCTTTCCACCTTTGGAGCGGACGCAGTATACAACCAAAAGGATGCGGAAGGATTTATCAACTTGTTCGGGCTGCCGTTGAAAGTCAGCGCACTGATGCGGGAGAAAAACCAAAACCGGTAGAGGACCGTCGAGGGAGTGACAGCTGTGAAACTATGGAGCGGCAGGTTTGAAAAAAACACATCCAGAGCTATGGAAGATTTCAATTCCTCCATTCATTTTGACCAGCGGCTTTTCCGGCAGGATATCGCCGGCAGCCTGGCGCATGTACGCATGCTGGCGAGAACCGGGGTCCTGAGCCAGGAGGATGCAGTACTGATCGAAACCGGCCTGAAAGGCATCCTCACGGATATGGAGGCAGGCCGCGTGGAACTTTCGGCCAATGCGGAAGATATCCATATGAATATTGAGAAAATCCTGATTTCCCGCATCGGAGAAACAGGCAAGAAGCTGCATACCGCCCGCAGCCGGAACGATCAGGTGGCGTTGGATATGCGGATGTACATAAAAGTGGAAATAAAATCCGTCATTTCTCTCGCCACCGCTTTGGCATACACGCTGCTCAAACTGGCCGGTGAAAATACAGGCACCATCATGCCCGGTTACACGCACCTGCAGCGTGCGCAGCCCGTCACCCTGGCCCACCACCTGATTGCCTGGGTGGAAATGCTCCGAAGAGACGTGGAACGCCTGAATGATTCCAGAACACGCGTTGACCGGATGCCGCTGGGATCCTGCGCCCTTGCCGGAACCACCTACCCCCTCGACCGGAAAATGGTGGCGGACGATCTTGGCTTTGCTGAAATCACCCGAAACAGCATGGATGCGGTTTCAGATCGGGATTTTGTGCTGGAGACCGTTTCCGCCCTCTCGATCCTGATGATGCACTTAAGCCGCTTCAGCGAAGAGATCATTTTGTGGTCCAGCCTTGAATTCGGGTTTTTGGAACTGGATGATGGATACAGCACCGGCAGCAGCATCATGCCCCAGAAAAAGAATCCGGATGTCGCCGAGCTCACCCGTGGCAAAACCGGCCGGGTTTTCGGAGATCTGATGACGTTGCTGACCGTGATGAAAGGTCTGCCGCTCGCCTACAACAAAGACATGCAGGAGG
>DOHE01000271.1 GCA_003535395.1 Clostridiales bacterium
ATGAACAAGGGACTGGAGGTCATCGAAGCCAAATGGCTGTTTTCACTCAATCCGGACCAGATCCAGGTGCTGGTGCATCCGCAGAGCATCGTACACTCCTTGGTGGAATACAGAGACGGATGTGTGCTGGCTCAGATGGGGATCCCGGACATGCGGCTGCCCATCCAGCTTGCCCTTACATGGCCGGAAAGGCTGCCGGGGAACTGGCCGGCACTGGATCTGATGCGGGCAGGCAGTCTGACTTTTGAAGAACCGGACCGGGAGAGGTTCCCCAGTCTCAAACTGGCTTACCGGGCCATGGAGTCAGGCGGCAGCCTGCCGGTGGTGATGAATGCTGCCAATGAAATTGCCGTGGATGCATTTCTTGCTGAAAAAATCGGATTTATGGACATTCCGGCAGTGGTGGAGGAAGCCATGGACCGGGCTGAATTTTTAAAACACCCGCAAACCGGGGACATACTGGAACTCGACCAAAAAGCCCGGGCCCGGGCGCGGGAGTCATGCAGCCGCCTGGGCAGGCCGGCACGCAACTGCCCGGACAATAATACAGCCAACTCGGAGGGAGGTACACAGCAATGAATATCCTGCTGGCACTGGCGGGGCTAAGTTTGATCATCCTGGTGCATGAAATCGGGCATTATCTGGCAGCCCGGGCCTTTGGCATCCGCGTACTGGAATTTTCGATTTTCATGGGACCCCGTCTCTGGAAAAAAACCGTGAAGGGTACAGACTATTCTCTGCGCCTCATTCCCTTCGGCGGTTTTGTCAAAATGATGGGAGAGGAGGAATCCTCAGAAGATACAGGCGCGTTCTGTAAAAAGCCGCTGTGGCAGAGGGTGACCGTTACGGCGGCCGGCGCTTTGTTCAATGTGATTTTCGCGCTGATATTGTTTACACTGTCCTTTGCCGTAACAGGCACCTATACTCCGACGATAGACAAGGCGGCTCCCGGTTCCCCGGCCCAAGTGGCAGGGATCCAGCCCGGGGACAGGCTTCTTTCCTATAACGACAGGAATTTTTACGCCTACCTGGATTTTGATATACTCACTTACGGCGCCGGCGATCCGGCTGTTAAAGCCGTAGTTCGCCGCGGGAGCGAAAAGCTGGAATTTATATTTACTCCGATGAGGTACCGGTATCTCATGGGGGTACAGATCTCTTCACGAACGGGCGAGGATTTCAACCTGATCACCGCAGTCCCCAGTGCAGATTCCCCGGCCGCGAAGGCCGGGATCCAGGCGGGGGACCGGATCCTGGAAATCAACGGCATGCCTGTGGATGAATACGCAGATATCGCTGCAGGCCTTGCGGTTACCGGAGAGGATCCGGCCAACCTGGTCATCAGCCGGGAGGGCGAAAAACGGGAAGTCAGTCTGACTCCGGTGAAGGAGCGGCTGATGGAATACACCGCCAGCGGACTGGAACTGGTCTATATGAAGACTTGGAATCCACTGTCCAATCTGGCAGCCTCCGCCCGCATGTGCGTTTCCATGGTTCGGGCGACCTACCTGCAGATCGCCTGGCTGATCACGGGAAAAGCCTCCATGGCAGAGGTGAGAGGGCCGGTGGGCATTGTGGATATGATCGGAGAAGTGGTAACAGAGGTATCCGGTATGGGCTGGGGCTACATCCTGATCAGCTTTGTCCAGCTCATGGCTATGATCAGCATCAATATCGGGATCATGCAATTCCTGCCTCTGCCTGCACTGGACGGAGGGCGGCTGCTGATCCAGGGAGTGGAAGGCGTCCGCAGGAAAGCCATCACCCCGGAAAAGGAAGCCATGATCTCCTACGCGGGGTTCATGCTTTTCATTCTGCTGTTCCTGGTCGTCACCTTCAATGATATCCGGCGGTGGATCGGAGGATGAATATGCGAAGACCGACACGCAAAGTCCGGGTAGGGGACCTGTGGATGGGGGGGGATGCCCCGGTCTCCGTTCAGTCCATGACCAATACAGATACCCGGGATGTGCAGGCTACCCTGAAACAGATCCGGACCCTTGCAGAGGCTGGCTGTGAAATCATCCGGGCGGCGGTGCCGGACCAGGAAGCCGCAGAAGCGCTGGCCCGGATCAAAGCAGCCTGTCCGATCCCTTTGGTGGCGGACATCCATTTCGATTACCGGCTGGCCATTGCCAGCATTCAGTCCGGCGCGGACAAGGTGCGCATCAACCCCGGCAACCTGGGAGGTCGGGACAAACTGCTGAAAGTGGCTGCAGAAGCCAAAAAACGGGGGGTAGCTCTTCGCGTTGGAGTGAATTCCGGTTCTCTGGACAAAGACCTTGCGGAGGCTTACAGCGGGCCTTTTGCAGAAGCTCTGGCAGAAAGCGCGCTACGCAGCACCGGAATGCTGCTGGAACAGGGATTTACGGATATCGTGGTATCTCTCAAATCGTCCAGTGTTTTGGAAACGGTGGCGGCGTATCGGGCTTTTTCACAAAAATCAGACCTGCCCCTGCACCTGGGTGTCACAGAAGCCGGGACCTGTTATGCGGGCACTGTCAAGTCTGCCATCGGCATCGGCAGCCTGCTGCTGGATGGGATCGGGGATACTCTTCGGGTCTCCCTTACCGGAGATCCGCTTGAAGAGATAAAAGCAGGACGGCAGATCCTCCGTTCCCTGGACATGCTTTCCGAAGGGATCACGTTCATCTCCTGTCCTACCTGCGGTCGCTGCCGGGTGGACCTGGCGGGGATCGCTGCAGAAGTGGAAAAGAGGCTGGAGGGAAGCCGGAAGAAGCTGAAAGTGGCCATCATGGGATGTGAAGTCAATGGCCCGGGGGAAGCCCGGGAAGCAGATGTGGGACTTGCAGGCGGCAATGGCTGCCTGATGCTGTTCCGGAAAGGGCTTCCGGTCCGAAGGATCCCCGAAAAAGATGCCGTGACAGAACTGCTGAAGGAAATTGAAATGCTTTAAAGAAAAGGAGCCACAGGCATGCCGCATTATCAAAACGGTTTTTTGTTGGAAGCATTGGGGGAGGACGCCGACGGGATGATCCGGGATATCAAAGTGACCCGGGTGGCTTATTTTTCGTCAACGGATACCCTTTCTCTTCATCTTGAAAGCATGCGGCTGCTGTCGGAAAGGGAATTGGATTCACTGAAACAGGAGGTCGCACGGTGGGCCGGTGTGCAGCAAGTGCAGACGGCCGTCCGATATGATGCGGGCAGTCTTTCGGCTCAGGAGGCGGTGAGCAGCTATTTCCCCGGGATTCTGGCAGAAGCTTTGAACCACAACAAAGCTGCCATGTCCCTTCTCGCCAACTGCAGGCCGGAAGTAGACGGAAACTCACTTAAAATCATCCTGGAGAGCAGCGGCGGAAGCGGGTTTCTATCCACCATGGGCCTGGAACGGCGCGTGGAGGAAGTTCTGGCAAATACCCTGGGAATGCATCTGAAAGTAGGCTTTGAAGGGGAGCAGGCCTGCGCCGGCTCCGGGCGGGAATATGAGCAGCACAAGCGCAGAACGGTAGCCGAATCCTTACAAAAGGCGGTGGCCTGGGAAAAGAAGGCCGATCTTCAGACAGAAGACGGGAAACCGCCGGAGGCGGCGAATATGAACGGTTTTCGCCAGCTGCGGACCCGGGCGGCCAGGTCAAAAGATGCGGAGAAATGCCCTGGCCTTATCGTTGGCGGACCCTTCGACGGACCCCTGGTGCCGATCTCCAGCCTCAGGGAGGACACCGGGCTGGTCTGCCTGGAGGCGGAAGTGCTGAACCTGGAGAAAAAAGAACTCAAGGGCGGAGAAAAACTGCTTTACCTCTTTGATGTGACAGATTTTACGGAGAGCATTCCGGCCAAGCTGTTTTTACGAAAGCCGGATGCGGAGTTTGTAGATGAGCGCCTGAAGCCCGGGGTCCGGGTGCGGATCCTGGGAGAAGCCCTGTATGACAAGTATGCCCGGGAAGCAGCACTGACGGTCCGGAGCATGATCCGGATCCCCAAACAGACCCGCAAGGATAATGCCCCGGAAAAACGGGTGGAATTGCATCTGCATTCCCGAATGAGCGCCATGGACAGCGTGGCGGACCTGTCCCAGGCCATCCGGATGGCCGCCGAATGGGGGCACCCGGCGCTGGCAGTGACAGACCACGGAGTGGTACAGGCCTTTGTGGACCCGGATGCAGCCAGGGCACAGGAAGAGACCGGGCTGAAACTCATCTATGGCATGGAATGCTATATGCTGGAGGATGAACCGGATTTCATGTGGAATATGGATGACCGGTCCATGGAAGGAACCCTCGTGTTTCTGGATTTTGAAACCACCGGACTGGCACCGGGCAAAGATCAGGTGATCGAGATCGGTGCCGTGCGTTACCGCGGGGGCGCGGAAGAAGCCTCCTTCCAGAGTTTCGTAAATCCGGGCAGGAAGATCACTTCACGGATCACGGAGATTACCGGCATTACGGAAGCGGACCTGGAGGATGCGCCTGCCATGCGGGATGTGCTCCCCGACCTGCTGGAATTCATCGGCGACAGCACTTTGGGAGCCCATAACGCGGAATTTGACATGGCTTTTCTGGCAGAAGCGATGAAGCAAAACAGCCTTCAACTGAAAAATCCGGTCGTCGATACGCTTCAATTGGCCCGACTGACCTTGCCTCTCCTGGATAATCACAAACTGGGCACCATCGCCCGGGCTTTTGGCATCGACCCAAAAGCGGCCCACCGGGCAGTGGAAGATGCAAGGACCACGGCGCAGATATTTTACGCGCTGACTGCAAAGGCCTTTCAGGATCATGCCGGACAGACGCAACAGCACGGGCCGTCAGCGAAGTCCCGCTGTTTTCTGGATTTATGGCAGCATTATCAGGGAAGTGCCGCGGGAGATCCGCCAGGGCGGGACTGGGCAATCCATATGAACAAAAAGGATCGCCCTAACCGGGTCAGCCATTGCCTGCTGCTGGTGAAAAATCTCAGGGGGCTCAAGGATCTTTACCGTCTGGTTTCCATGTCCCACCTGGCCTATTTCTACAAAAAACCGCGGATCCCCAAACAGCGCATCGCGGCATGCCGGGAGGGGCTGCTCATCGGGAGCGCCTGCAATTCAGGGGAGTTGTACAGGGCGATCCTTAACGATGCTCCTTCTTCCAAGCTGGAACAGATCGCAGGTTTTTACGATTTCCTGGAGATCCAGCCAGTCGGAAACAGCCAGTTCCTGGTCCGGGAAGGAACAGTACCGGATCTGGATGCGCTAAGGCGGATCAATGCGCGGATCACAGCGATCGGCGAGAAACTTGGGATACCGGTAGCGGCTACCGGGGATGTGCATTTTCTGGAAGCCCGGGAGGAGGTCTTCCGGCGGATCCTCATGGCAGGACAGAAATATGAGGATGCAGATCACCAGCCTCCATTGTATTTCAGGACGACAGAGGAAATGCTGGAAGAATTTTCGTACCTGGGCGCAGAAAAAGCCTGGGAAGTGGTGATCACCACCCCCCGAAACATCGCCGCCATGGTAGAAGACGGGATCCGGCCGATCCCGGAAGGTACATACCCGCCTGTGCTGGAAGGCGCAGCGGAGGAAGTCCGGGACATCGCTATGGCAAAGGCCTGCAGCCTCTATGGAGACCCCCTGCCGGATCTGATCCTTAACCGGCTGGAGAAGGAATTGAAATCCATCATTGGGAATGGTTTTGCAGTCATGTATTCCGCGGCGTACCGACTGGTATCCAAGTCTTTGTCCGACGGTTATTCCGTGGGTTCCCGGGGATCTGTGGGTTCTTCCCTGGTGGCGACCCTGATGGGGATCACGGAGGTCAACCCCCTGCCCCCGCATTACCGGTGTCCGGCATGCAGAGGGTCTGATTTTGAAACCGGACGGCACGCCGGATCAGGATTCGATCTTCCTCCGGCAACCTGCCCCCTCTGCCAGACTGCGCTCAAGGGAGACGGTCACAACATCCCTTTTGAAACCTTCCTGGGATTCAAGGGAGAAAAGGCACCGGACATTGATCTGAACTTTTCCGGAGTATATCAGCCGGTAGCACATAAATATACGGAAGAACTTTTCGGGAGCGAGAACATATTCCGGGCGGGGACGATCAGCACCATCGCAGGGAAACTGGCACTGGCATACGTGCGCAAGTATTTCGAAGAGCGGGGCCGGCAGGTGTCCGGAGCGGAGGAGAGAAGACTGGCAGCAGGATGCACCGGGGTGAAAAAAACCACGGGCCAGCATCCCGGCGGGATGATCGTACTGCCAAAAGGCCGGGATATCCATGAGTTTTCGCCGGTGCAGCGACCGGCAGACAGGTCTGAATCTGCCGTCGTCACCACCCATTTTGATTTTAATTCCCTGCATGATACGATCCTGAAACTGGACATCCTGGGCCATGACAACCCAACCATGCTCAAGGAACTGGCCGACCTGTCCGGCGTATCCATGGAGGATGTGCCTGTGCCGGATCCTATGGTGCTCAAGCTGTTCCAGGGAACAGAACCCCTCGGAGCCTCTCCGGAGGAGATCGGGTGCAGTCTGGGTGTGCTGGGCCTTCCGGAAATGGGGACCGGGTTTGTCATCGGGATGCTGGAAGCGGCAAAACCGGTCAATTTTTCGGATCTTTTGCAGATCAGCGGATTGTCCCACGGAACGGACGTCTGGCTGGGCAATGCCCAGGAACTGATTGCCAGAAAAACCTGCACCATCTCCGAGGTGATCGGTACCCGGGACAGTATCATGATCACCCTGATGGAACACGGGCTGGAACCTTCCACCGCGTTCAAAATCATGGAAAACGTCCGGAAAGGCAAAGGCCTCACCCCGGATTTCATTGATGCCATGAAAGAAAAGGGGGTACCGGACTGGTACATAGAATCCTGCCTGAAGATCAAGTATATGTTTCCCAAAGCCCACGCGGCGGCCTATGTGATCGCAGCGCTGCGCCTGGGCTGGTATAAAATTTACAGACCATTGGACTTTTATTCTGTGTACTATTCCATCAAAGGGGAGGAATTTGATGCCCTGCTCATGTGCGATGGTCTTGACAAGGTAAGTGCCCGCATGGAATCCCTGAAGGCTGCCGTGGTGGAAAACAACCAGGAAAACCCGGAGGAAGATTCCGGCGGGGAAGGCGTTTCTGCAAAGGATAAACGCCTGCTGGCTCTTCTTGGGATCATCCGGGAAATGTATGCCCGGGGCTACGGGTTTGCGCCGGTGGATCTGTATGAGTCGGATGCCGTGCGGTTTATGCCGGTACCTGATACAGGCAGGATCCGCCCGCCCTTTACCGCCATCAAGGGACTGGGAGCCACCGTGGCCGGCAGCATTGTGGAAGCGCGAAAAGCCGGAGCATTTTCCACAGTGGACGATTTCATCCTGCGAACCCGGATCAACCGGAAATCCCTTGAGCTGCTCCGGGAGTGCGGATGTCTGCAGAATCTGCGTGAGAATACGCAGATCTCTTTGTTTGACATTCTGTAAAAACACACATTCTTTAAAAAAATCTTGCTATATTTAAAGAGTTCAAGTATAATGAAAGCGCAAATGAGGCGTTGACGAAAGAGTGGGCAAATCCCACTCTTTCGTATTGTTACATGAAAAACCGGAGGAGCGGGATGAAAGGATGGCGGGAGTGAAAGAAACCGTCTGGAGTATTGCTGATCCCATTGCTGCAAGCCTGGGTCTGGACTTGGTAGAGGTGGAATATGTAAAGGAAGGGAAAAATAACATTCTCCGGCTGATCATAGACAAAGCCGGGGGCGTGGGGATCGAAGATTGCGAGGCGATGAGCCGCGCATCGGAAAAGGCTATTGACACCGTCGATCCCATCCGGGATCCGTACATCCTGGAAGTGTCCTCCCCGGGCCTGGACCGGCCCCTGAAAACGGAAAGGGACATGCTCCGGCACCTGGGCGAGGAAGTGGAGGTCAAGCTGTACGCCCCAATAGACGGGAGGAAAGCTTTTGAAGGACTGCTGACCGGAGTGGAACCGGGAACCGGCACGGTAAGACTGGATACTCCCGCGGGGCAGATGGACTTCAACCGGGCGGATATCGCCCTGATGAAACGGACGATCAAGTTCAGTGATGCTGGGAAAGGTGGCAGAAAGAAATGAGCGTGGAACTGATTTATGCGCTGGAACAACTGGAAAAGGAAAAAGGGATCCACAAGGATATTCTTATCGAAGCGATGGAAACCGCTCTGATTTCCGCATACAGAAAGAATTTTCATGAGGCGCAGAATGTGGAAGTGTCTATTGACAGGGAAACCGGCGACGTTCGGGTATATGCGCTGATGGAGATCGTGACCGGCGTGGAGGATCCCCAGTCCCAGATCCTGGAAGAGGAGTCAAAACTCAGGGATTCCCGGCTCAAGGCGGGGGATGTGCTAAGACAGGAGGTCACGCCCCGGAATTTTGGCCGGATCGCTGCGCAAACCGCAAAACAGGTGGTGCTGCAGAAAATCCGGGAAGCGGAGCGGGGGATGATTTATGACGAATATATCCAGAAAGAGGGAGATATTGTCACCGGTATTATCCAAAGGTTTGAGAAAAACAATATGATCGTGGATCTTCCACGGACGGAAGGGATCCTTCCGGTGGGAGAGCAGGTCCCCGGTGAGAACTACCGGGTGGGAGACCGGCTCAAAAGCTACCTGGTCGAAGTGAAGAAGACCAGCAAAGGACCGCAGATCGTTCTGTCGAGGACTCATCCCGGACTGGTGCGCCGGCTTTTTGAACTGGAGGTGCCGGAAATCCACCATGGCGTGGTGGAAATCAAGGGGATTGCCCGGGAAGCCGGATCCAGGACCAAGATTTCCGTGTTTTCCAGGGATCAGGACGTAGATCCGGTAGGGGCCTGTGTAGGCCAGCGGGGAACCCGGGTCCAGTCGGTGGTAGACGAGTTGCGGGGCGAGAAGATCGACATCATCAAATGGAGCGGGATCCCGGAGGAGATGATCTCCAGCAGCCTGAGCCCGGCGAAAGTGATCCGGGTGACTGTGAATGAAGAAGACAAGACCGCCCGAGTGGTGGTCCCGGATTTCCAGCTTTCCCTTGCGATCGGCGGTGGAGGACAAAATGCACGCCTTGCAGCCAGGTTGACCGGATGGAAGATCGATATCAAGAAGGAATCGGATGTTTTGGCTGAGATCAGCCAGGGACTTTTGAATTTCAATAAGGATTTTGTGCCGGACAACGGGCCTTTCCTGGATGATTATCAGCTGAGTGTTTTGAGCCGGAAGCAGGACAAGGCGGATGAGGAAGCGGATGTTGAAAAGGATGAAGAAGAACCAGCCGGGACCGTAGATGCCCCGGATACGTCGGATGAATAAATAGTAGCGCTCAGGGAAGGAAAGGTGAAGGCAGCGTGGCTGAAAGGAAGCCTCCCATGCGGATGTGCGTCGGATGCAGGCAAATGAAACCCAAAAGGGAGCTGATCCGTATCGTGAAGAGCACCGGGGATATCGCGGAGGTGGATCCAACAGGTAAAAAGAACGGTCGGGGCGCCTATATCTGCGCCGACGGTTCCTGCCTGGAGACAGCCAGAAAGCAAAAGCGTTTGGACAGGGCTTTGGGCTGTGAAGTGCGCGGGGAAGTATACACCGCGATCCAGGAAGGGAGGCCGGGACCCGATGGACAATGACCGGGTTCTGGGATTCCTGGGACTGGCTGCGAAAGCCGGAAAACTGGTTTCAGGAGAGGAAATGTGCCTTCGGATGATCCATAAAGGGAAAGTACGCTGCATTATCATGGCGGAGGATGCTTCCTCCAATGCAAGGCAGAGATTGAGCAAAGCCTGCAGTGCTGCAGGGATCCGGTGTCTGACTTATGGGAACAAGGCTTCCCTGGGGCGGCACATCGGAAAGGAAATCAGGGCAGTGGTAGGCGTGATGGACGGGAATTTCAGCAAACGGCTGATGGAACTGGTTACGGGGGTGGAGTGATTTGTCAATGCCAAACAAGATCAAGGTGCATGAGCTGGCCAAGGAACTGAATACTACCAGCAAAAAGCTCCTGGAGAGGCTGAGCGAGATCCATATTGTGAAAAATAACATGAGTACCCTGGAGGACAGCGAGGTGGAAGCGCTGTATAAGCATATCGGTATCCGGCGGCATGAAGCCAGAAGTTCGGACTCCGATGCTGCAGGTCATCCTTCCGGTCATGCACCGGGTCATCCATCCGCGCATGCGCCGGCCGCAGCCCCCGGTTCTGCAGATCATGCCCAGGGTGCGAAACAGGTTGAAAAAACCGCTTCTGTTCATCATGTAGTGAAGAAAGGCCCGCATATCATCAAAACCACCGTTGTGAAGCATGAACCGGCCTTTGAACCGATCTCCCCGCGAAAAGACGGGAAAGGCAGCTATGTGACCAATGAGCGGAACGATTCTTCCGGTCTTCGGATGGGATTTGTACGGGATTCGGCAAAAGGGGATTCCGGCCGCAAAAAAACATCCCAGGCACGGGGCATGACAGGCAGGACTGGCGGAATGCCCCCGGAAATGAAGGCGCGCACAGCCGCAGCGACGAAGCATCCGGATAATGAACCGGCCGCCCCAGCCATCCCGGTCGTCCCGGCAGTTCCGGCAGTTCCGGTCGTCCCGGCCGCTCCGGCAGTTCCGGTCGTCCCGGCAGCCCCGGCCACCCCGGCCATCCCGGTCGCCCCGGCAGCCCCGGCCACCCCGGTCATTCCGGCCACCCCGGCAACCCCGGCCGCCCCGGCCGCCCCGGCCACACCCAAAACCCCGGCCGCCCCGGCCGCCCCGGTCACCTCGGAAGCCCCGGTCATTCCGGCCACCCCGGCCGCCTCGGAAGCCCCGGTCGCCCCGGAAGCTGCAACTCCTACTGTTCCCGTTGCTCCGGCAGCTCCGACAGCTCCGGTCACCCCGGTCACCCCGGCCACTCCGGTAGCCCCGGCAATTGCTTCGGCGGCCATGCCAATGACTGAAACGAAACCCGCGTCTGCAGAACCGACAATTGCAATCAGAAAAGAAGAATCCGCGGCAGCAACTGCTTCAGTCCCTGAGAGGACCGCCGCAGAGGCTGGCCCGGATGCGGCGGCACAGCGTGTGCAGAAGACAGCACCTGACCAAGTTGATGCCCAGTCAGCGCCGCCGGCTGGAGGTTCCCGTTCCGGACAGGAAACGGCTTCCGGCCATCGTACGGACCGGCCGGAGAGGCCGGGGTACGGCAGCGCAGGCCCGAGATCGGACCGTCCGGGATACGCCGGTGCAGGCCCAAGGACAGACCGTCCGGGGTATGGCAGCGCAGGCCCGAGATCGGACCGTCCGGGATACGCCGGTGCAGGCCCAAGGACAGATCGTCCGGGGTACGGCAGCACAGGTCCGAGATCGGACCGTCCGGGGTACGGCAGCGCAGGCCCGAGATCGGACCGCCCGGGATACGCCGGCGCAGGTCAAAGAACAGACCGGCCGGGATACGGCAGCACAGGACCAAGGACAGACCGGCCGGGATACGGCAGCACAGGACCAAGGACAGACCGGCCGGGATACGGCGGCGGGGGTCAAAGGACAGACCGGCCGGGATACGGCAACGGAGCTCCCCGGAGCGACCGCTTTGGAAGTAGTGCTCCCGGAACAAGAACAGACCGCCCTGGTTTTGGCTCAGGAGGAAGCCGCCCGGCAGGTCCGGGGATGGGGCGTCCCATGCGGCCCAAGGCCGGCGAGGCTCCGAAACCGGCAGTTGCCATTGATGACAACAGCAGCGCAAAGAATGAGGCCAAACGGGAACATCTGTTTAAAGACCGGGATGACCGGAAGGTGGAAAAGCAGAAAAAAGATACCGCCCGGGGACCTGTTGCACCCGAGAAAAGAAACAATCTCCATCCTCACAAGATGGTTGTCACACAGAAAAAAGGAGTCAGCGAAATACTGGATGAAAATTTCATCCTGGACGCTTTCTATACAGATGACCGGGACCGCTTGAAGAAAGGGGCCCGGAACCGTAAAAACATGAAAGCCGGTGAGATGGAAGTCAAGCCCGCGGTCCAGATCGTCAAAATCAATGATGCAGTTACGGTAAAAGATCTGGCGGAGGCATTTAAGAAGACATCCGGTGAAGTGATCAAAAAACTGATGGCCATGGGTCTGCTGGTCACATTGAACCAGGAGATCGATTTTGAGACGGCTTCCATTGTTGCTGATGAATTCGGAATCAAAGCAGAGAAGATGGCACATGTGAACGAAGAGGAGATTCTGTTTGACGACTCCGAAGACAGCAAGGACGAAGAGGGCCTTGTTCCCAGACCACCGATCGTAGTGGTCATGGGACATGTCGACCACGGCAAAACATCCATTCTCGACCAGATCCGGTCTTCCTCGGTTGCCACCGGCGAGGCCGGCGGCATCACCCA
>DOHE01000268.1 GCA_003535395.1 Clostridiales bacterium
TGTTTCCACATCGTTTCGCACCCTGTCCCGGATCCACGGATCCCACCCGGAATAGCCAAGGCTTGCGATAGTTTTGCCCTTGACGTTGACATAAGCCACGTGTCCTTCACCGCTGAATAAAATATTTGATTTTTTCAATATTTCCAGGGTGTCGGCATAGCCTTCCTGTAAATAATCGTAAATATGATTATTTGAAATATTGACCACTTCAATGCAGCCCGCTTTGATAATATTGGCGTATTTGGGTTCTCCCTTGAAGCGGAATGTTTTGTCTGCCATGGCTGTGGCTGTGGTCAAGGGGGTTTCAAGGTTGACGAATGTCAGGTCATCCGATGCAAAGAGCTGTCTCACACCGCTGAAAAAATACGCATAATCTCCACCCTGGCGGTCAAAAATATCCGGCAGGGAGTTGGCATAGGGGAATGATTCATCTGTTCCGATGATTACATCTCCGGCAAAGGACAGGATGATTTGCACATTATCAGAGCCAGTGTTGGTTTGATCTGCCATTCGTCCGGTGGTTTCCGGTTCTTCAAACAGATTTTTGCATTCCTGTGACGGAACCCGAATCAGCAGCAATATATACAAAGCGGCAAGGAGGAGAGCTTTACTCTTCAGTCGGTACATGAATGTCTGTTCCAGTACCGGATGATTTCTGCTCCATGGTATTCAGCGCCACGGGCAGGTATTCCATTTCCTGCAAAAAACAAAAAAGCGGAATGTTGCAGTTTGTGCAGTCCCTGATGGCTTGGTCAGTTTTTTATTGACGAAGATAAAACAGTTTATTACAATATCATTAGTTCAGATACAGAAGATACGAGGACAAAAACTGTCCCAAGAAGGACGTGAGCATATGCCCCAGTTCCAGTACATAGCCAAAAATATGGACGGCGAGACCATTAAAGGGCTTTTGGAAGCGGAAAATGTCGCCCGGGCCAGACAGCTTCTAAAAGAGCGGAACCTGTTTCCCATGGAGACGGTCGACGCCGGCGAAGTCAGGAAGCGAAGCACAGGTACCAAGGTCAAGCTCAAGGAGATCGCCATGTTTTGCCGGCAGTTCCATACCCTGCTCAATTCCGGGGTCACCATCATCAAGAGCCTGGATATCCTGTATCAGCAGACCGACAGCAAAAAGCTCAAAAGCGTGATCCTGAAAGTCTATGAAGGCGTCCAGAAAGGCGAAATGCTATCGGATGCGGTCAAAAAGCAGGGCAGCACTTTTCCGGATCTCATGGTGAACATGATCGAAACCGGGGAAGCCAGCGGTTCTTTGGACAAGGTCATGAACAAGATGTCCACCTACCTGGACCGGGAAGTGAAATTAAAGAGCAGGATCACCAGCGCCATGATCTATCCCATCGTGATCCTGGTCGTTCTGGTGATCGTTGTGGGTGTTTTGATGGCATTCGTACTGCCCAACTTTATCAGCCTGTTTGAGCAGTCCGGCGTGNNCCCCGGATCACCATGGGAGCCAGCAAGGCTCTCAGCCGGTACTGGTATATTATCGCAGCTGGGGTCGCTCTGGTGATCGCGGGGAGCCGGATGTATATCATGAGTGAGGACGGCCGGCTCAAATGGGATGATACCAAAATGAAAATGCCTGTCATCAAAGGCGCGCTGACGAAAATTTACGCATCCCGGTTTACAGAAACCATGGCGACCTTATTGTCCAGCGGTTTGCCCCTGCTGCAAACCATGGACATCACCAGCAGGGTCATCGGGAATAAAATCATCAGTGATAAAATTCTGGATGCCCGGGAAGGAGTACGCAAAGGGCTGCCCCTCTCCGTTGCTGTCCGGGAGATGCAGACACTGCCCCCAATTGTACATTCGATGGTTTCGGTTGGAGAAGAGTCCGGCGCTCTGGATACGCTGCTGGAAAGAACCGCCCGGTATTATGATGATGAAGTGGAAACCGCCATTGCACGGCTTGTCGGGCTTGTTGAACCGGTCATGATCGTACTCATGGCGGTCGTGGTCGGATTTGTTGTGATATCGATCGCCCTTCCCATGTTTGACATGTTCAAGACGATACAATGACGATTCAATAATAAGGAAAGGCCAACAAGGAGCGTGGTTTTGTGATTTCCATTGATGTGGGAAACAGGAATCTTCATATCGTAGAAGGAAACCCGGGCAATCAGCGGGTGGAACTCACCCGATGCATTTCAGTGCCGATTCCCCAGGGCATGAACGATGACGGGACTTTTTCCCGGGTAGAGGAACTTTCCCGGATCCTTACCGCAACTCTTTCCTCCAACCATATGAATTCCAGGGAAGCAGTCATGACCGTCAATATCAGCACCATGGTCACCCGAGACTTTGAATTTCCAAACGCCAAACCGGCAGAGCTTTCAGCCATGGTAAGAAGCGAAATGGAACAGGTACTGGCTGCAGGAGCCTCGAATCATATCATCGATTACCGGGTGACAGCGGTTTTGGAAAACAATAAAAAAGTAAAAGTGCGTGCCGCCGCCCTGCCCCGGGATGTGGTAGAGCGGGCTTTGGCACTGCTTTCAGCCAGCAGGTTGAAACCTGTTGCCCTGGACATCCATGCAAATTCGGTAGCGAAACTGTTTTCCGAAGGCGTCAAGGTCAACGGTCTGACATGCAGCAATGACTGCGCTGTACTTCTGGCGGAATTCGGATATTCAGGAACCAGCTTGTACATCATCTCGAACAGCGGTATAGAATTTACCCGTACCATTCCCTTGGGAGGGCGGGAATTTGACTCCATCATATCCCGCAATTTGGGAATCACCCCTCAGGAAGCCGAAGAAATTAAATTAAAAGCCGATATGGGGCACCTGGATGCATTGGACCATGATACGGAAGACCAGGTCCGGACTTTCATCAACCGCTGGACGGATGAGATCCACAAACTGATTCAATATCATAATACGCGCAGCGCGCTTTCCACGATCCGGAACATGTTCCTTTTTGGAGGAGGATCCCGGATGGCAGGCCTGACGGAATATTTGGAAGGGCTTTTTTCAATCAAATGTGAGGTCATCAAGGATGTCAGCAAGGTCAAACTGCCCTCCCGGGGAGCGGCATTTCCGATCGATCAATATATTAATGCCATTGGCGCCATGATCCGGTTGTGAGGGGGTATTGGATATGAAAGATATGAATTTTTTTGCTGCATACAAAACTTCCGGGAAAAAGCTTCGGGATGGGGGAAAAAGCAGCTCCTCCTTCAAACGCATCGCGATATTGGTTGTCGTGTTTGTCATACTTGCCTTGGCTGGGATCGGAGGATACACGTTCTGGCTGCAGCTGGAGATCAACCGGATGGATGCCTATTTGAAAGCCCCGGAAGTGGTGGCAAAACTTAAGGAATACCGGGAGGTCAAACTTCTTAATGACTCCTATAAGCAATATGCCGCTATCCTGGATGACCTAAGCAGGCAAATCGGACTGGAACCCCGGGTCGACAGCGATCTGATCAACCGGATCTATGGCGCGGTTCCAGGGGGTGTACAAATAACAAATCTTGCAATCTCGAAGGATGCTATCACTTTGTCCGGGACCTTCACTTCCCGGGACAACATCCCGGCGCTGATACGCAATCTGAAGAACGCCGGCCGGATCAGGGATGTTTTTGTTGAAAATGAATCGAGCGGCAACACCGGCAACACATTTGCAGCGCGCTGTGTACTGGAAGGGGGTAGAGCACAATGACCGTATCTGCCAGAGATAAAAAACTGATTTCTTATGTGATCTTTTTTGGTTTTCTGCTTCTTGCCTACACCTATGGATATACTCCTCTGATGGCGAAGCTGGATGAAACGGAAACCCGGTACAAGTCTGTTGAGACCCAGTACAAGAATGCTCAGATTCAAATGAATTCGATCGATTCACTCAAAGGCCAGACGGAGGCGCTCAAGGAAACCGCATTGGCCAGGGCAAATAAATTTTTTCCGGAAAAGCAGGAGGATATGCTGGACTTGATCCATGGAGTGATCAACAACAGCGGAATCGGTTTCCAAGGCGCGGCCATGGCGGAAAACTCAATGAAGCCTATCCTCACGGTAACAAATCCTGCAACGCAGGCAAAATTCCCTTTGGGGGATGCAGCGGAGGCGATCAATAAGACTCTGAAATCCCAGGCGGGATTGACTTTAAATACCGGTACAGCGGCGAAACCTGCTGTGCAGGAGTCCTGTGAATCCTTCCGGGTTTCTCTTTCCATGAACAACACCGGTTTGGACCGGGTTGTGGGATTTTTACAGGGCATGGAAGCTCTTGACCGTGGATACCTGATCAGGAAACTATCTTACAACTCGCAGCCAACGGGAACAGGATCGCTGGAGTTGGAGCTTTATATTGCACCGACTATCACCGGAGAATAATGAAAGACCGGGGACGACAGGATGACAGATCTGCCACAGCGGGACCATGAAAC
>DOHE01000014.1 GCA_003535395.1 Clostridiales bacterium
CATCAACTGGGAGCGCTACGTCAACTCGGTGGAGCCCAAGGTGAGCAAGTGGATGCAAAAGGCCAAGGATCAGGGGCTCATCCAGCACATCTGCACGTCGTTCCACGATAGCAACGAGAACCTGATCAAGCTGATCAATACCGGCTATGTCGAGTCCATCACGCTCCAGTACAACATGCTCGACCAGAAGCTGACCGAGGGGATCGCCCTGGCGCACGAGCGCGGGATCGGCGTGGTGGTGATGGGCCCGGTGGCGGGGGGCCGGCTGGCAAAACCCTCGGACAGTATTTCCGCCATGACCGGGACGGACAGTGTTCCGGAGACGGCGCTGCGCTTTGTGCTGGGCAACCCTGATGTGAGCTGTGCATTATCCGGCATGAGCACCCTGGCCATGCTGGAAGAGAATGCCCGGGTGGCTGCCGGAGATCTGTCTTTGTATAGCGAAGACTACGGGCGTATCCGGGAGATCAGCGACAGCCGGCGCAAGCTGCTGGAACTCTACTGCACCGGCTGTGCCTATTGCATGCCCTGTCCCAAACGCATCAACATACCCGAAATTTTTTCGATTTATAACCAGGATCGGGTTTACGGCCTCAAAGACCATGCCCGGCGGGCATACAAAGGTCTGATCGATCCGGAGAAAAAGCGTAGCGCGCCGCCTGCGGACTGCAGCGACTGCGGGAAATGTGAAGACCGATGCCCGCAGAACATCCGGGTCCGGGAGAAACTCAAGGAAGCCCATCAGATGTTGACGGAAGAGCCGGCAAAATGAGGCGGTTCACCGCAGGGACAGACCCCAGTCGGGACCATTTCCCGGGCGGGCAGCCATAGCAGCGATGAAACAGACGGATAAAATGGCTTACATTTTCAAAGCCGCATCGGAAAGCCACCTCAGTCACGGTGGCTTTCTCTGTTTCCAGGATCACCGCTGCCATGCGCAGGCGAAGCTGCCCCAGCAGAGCCATGGGGGTGAGCCCGGTGTGCTGCCGGAACAGCCTTACCAGATAACACGGATTCAAATGCAGCGCCTCTGCCAGGTTTCCTAAGGAGACAGGGGAAGCGATATTGTCCTGGAGCCAGGTCACGACCTGCCGCACAGTCCTGTTGCCTGGGTTTTCTGAAGAGGCATTTTCCTTCAGGCCTCCGCTGGCTGCATAGGCGGCGATGAGCTTAAGCAGCAGGCTCCTGCTCAGCAACGGGGTCCAGTGCGCCCACGGCTCGCTTAAAAGCGCTTCGATGCGGCAAAGCACCGCCTGGACCTCCACATGGCCGGGATCCCCCGGGAGCAGTTCCGGACAGAACCGGATGCGACCCTGGGAAAGCGGTTCCAGGATCGGGTCTTCCTGACCGGCGATGACCAGGGAGCCGGGCTGGAACAGGAAAGCATGCACGATGAGTTCCCCGTCTGCAGGATCCCGCCGGCATGCATGGAGCTGATCCGGCCCGACAGCCAACACAGTTCCTTCCGGATAATACCTGCGAACTCCCTCCACCTCTACCGTCCCGCCGCCCTGCACCAAACGGATGAGTTCGGTCTCCGGGTGCCAGTGGGGCAGGAACAGGTGCTCAGGAGCCTTTTTCCGCATCCGGTACAGATAGACCGGGGTCCGGGCAAAGTTTCGTCCGGAATTTTCACGATACTGGTAAAGCTTCGATTCCATAAGGCCTCGTCAATAAAAATCAATTTCAGGTATAAATTGCGCAAGAAAGCGGCTCTATACATCAATATAATACAAAATACAGGATCATGCAATCCTGGGCCTGCGGGCGGTTGCGGGCAGGGTCCGCCGGGCGGGATGCCCAAACTGGCCTCGCATCCCCTGACTGGGGTCCGCCGGGCGGGATAGCCGGATCTTGAATCTGACTGTGAATGGAGGGCTTTCTCATGGGACTGATCCCGATCGGCACTCTGGTTTCAGCAAAAGACGCGCTGCAGCTGCTTCCCCGCGTCATACCCCTGGGTTTTGAGTGTTTCAGCATCACCTTCTGGCAGGATCTTGGCGGGCAGGATCTGAAAGAGACTGCTGCCCGGATCCGGGAGATCCTGGATCCTGCAGGTCTCCCTGTTTCATGCATTTCTATCTTTTCCAATCCCCTGACGGATGATCCGGCAGGGCAGCAAGCCATCCGGGCTTGGGAAGCGCTTATCGATGCGGCTTCCCTGTTCGGCACAGACCTGGTGACCGGCTTCACAGGCCGTATCCCGGATGTTCCCATCGACAAATGCATGCCCCGGTTCGGGGAAGTGTTTCGTCCCCTGGCAAAGCGGGCGGCAGACCGGGGAGTCCGACTGGCTTTTGAAAACTGCAATATGGGCGGCACCTGGCAGCGGGGGACCTGGAATATCGCCCACGGGCCGGCAGCCTGGGAAATGATGTTCCAGGAAGTGCCCGACGGCAATGTGGGGCTGCAGTGGGAACCCTGCCATCAGATGGTGGCGCTGGTGGATCCCGTGCCCCAGCTTCGGAAATGGGCCAAAAAGGTGTTCAGCGTGCACGGGAAGGATGCCACCATCGCCTGGGATGTGGTCCGGGAATCCGGCATCTACGGAAACCGCCCCTTTGCCTGGCACCGCACCCCCGGGTTCGAAGACAGCAACTGGGCAGATCTCATCACCATCCTGATGATGAACGGTTATCCGGGGACCATTGACATCGAAGGGTATCACGACCCGGTGTACCGGGGAGACCTTGAATGGACCGGTCAAGCCCGGGGACTTCAGTACCTGAAAGAAGCCCGGGGCGGGACCCCCATCCCCGGAGGTGACAAAATATGAAAAGGTTTCGGATCGCCTCTGCCGGGTGCGGAGCCATGTCCCGGGCTTGGCTCCAGTATACACTGACGCGGGAGGATACGGAGATCGTCGCCCTGGTGGACCCGGTGACCGCCAGCGCCAATGCCCGCAAAGAGGAATTTCACCTGGACTGCGCTGTTTTCAGCGGGTTGCAGGATGCCATAAAGGAGACGGGCGCCAATCTGGTGTTCGATATCACCCCGCCGGAATTCCACAAGCCGACGGTGCTTACCGCCCTTCGCATGGGGTGTGATGTATTCGGTGAGAAACCCATGAGCGACACCCTGGAACATGCCCGGGAAATGAAGGAAGCCGCCCGGAAATCCGGCCGCCTCTACGCGGTGATGCAAAACCGGCGTTACCACCCCCAGATCATTGCCTTCCGGGATCTGCTTCAGGATCCGGAACTGGGCGCGCAGGGTTATGTGTGTGCGGATTTTTTCCTGGCCCCCCACTTCGGAGGCTTCCGGGATGCCATGGACAGTCCCCTGATCCTGGACATGGCCATCCATACCTTTGATGCGGCCCGTTATCTGACCGGGGCTAATGCCAAAACCGTTTACTGCCAGGAATTCAATCCCTCCTGGTCCTGGTACCGGGGAGATGCGTGTGCAGTCTGCATTTTTGAGATGACCAACGGCAGCATTTTCGTCTATCGGGGTTCCTGGTGCTCCGACGGGATGCCCACCTCCTGGGAATCGGAATGGCGCATCAGTTGTGCCGGCGGGACTGCACTCTGGAACGGCAGGGACGTGCCGGTGAGCGAGATCCTGAAGACGATGGAAGGAGATGCACCGGGACAAGAGAAACGGGCACCGTTACGGAAAACTGCCGTAGTCCCGCAAGGCATCCCCACCGGTCATCCTGCCTGTCTGGAAGAAATGTTCAGCTCCCTGCTGGCAGGCCGGGAACCTCAGACCAGCTGCTACGATAATTACAATTCCATCGCCATGGTGTTTGGCGCGATCGAAAGCGCCAGAACAGGTCAGAAAGTCGGCATTCGACTATAAAAACTCCCGGGCAGGCATCAACTCCCTCAACTCCCGGGCAGGCATCAACTCCCTCAACTCCCGGGCAGGAATTGCACAGGTTCCGCCGCTGTGGTATACTCACCTCAAACCCGACAGATCTTCAACCAGTGGGGCATCAGCCGACGGATCTTCAACCCGCGGGACATCAGCCGACAGATCTTCAGCCAGCGGGGCATTAGGGGTTTTTCGGCGGATGGAAGCCGCTGCAGGGGGATGAGAATGAGCGAAGTGAAAACCATCGGGATCATCGGGCTCGGCCTGATCGGAGGGTCGATCCTGAAGGCGTTGCGGGCCCGGGTGGCGGGAATCCGCATCATCGCGGCGGATCCAAGGGAGGATGTACTGCAAAAGGCCCTGGATGCCGGGCTGGCGGATGAAACGGTTCTGACAGCCGGGCTTAAGGCACCGGGCACGCCGTTTCAGCGCTTTCGTGACTGCGGCATCGTTTTCGTCTGCACCCCGGTAGGGAGCATCGTTTCCACCCTCCAGCAGGTTTCTGTCTGCTGCAGCGGCATCCTGACAGACACGGGCAGCACCAAGGCGCGGATAATAAAAGAGATCGAAGCCATCCCGGACGACTACCGGCCCCGATTCATCGGTGGCCATCCCATGGCGGGATCCGAACGTTCCGGCTTTGATGCGTCTTCTGCAACTCTCCTGGAAAATGCCATTTACGTCCTTTCCCCTGCCCGGGGCACCCGGGAGGAAGACTATAGCACGCTGGAGACCCTGATCTCAAAGATGGGAGCACTGCCCCTGCGTCTGGGAGGGGAGGAACATGACCGTTCCGCCGGGATGATCAGCCATCTGCCCCATGTTGCTGCAGCCTGTCTGACCAACGCCGCCCATGCCCATGACCGGTCCGGGATCCTTCGGAGCCTGGCAGCCGGAGGATTTCGGGACATCACCCGCATCGCCTCTTCCAATGCCGCCATGTGGACGGAGATATCCCTGGAGGCAGGACCGGTGCTGGAAGGGATCCTTAAGGATTACATCCTGCGGCTGCAGGATTTCAAGGCAGCACTGGCCCGGCGGGACGAGGCCTGGATCAGGGAATTTTTTGAGGAAGCGCGAAAATACAGGGATACCATCCCGGTCTCAGCCAAAGGCATCCTGCCGGCGGTTCCGGAAGTCTGGGTGGATGTTGAGGACAAACCCGGGGTATTGGCGCACGTGACCACCCTGTTGGGGGATCATGGGATCAATATCCGGAATATCCATATACAAAACAGCAGGGAATATGAAGGCGGCTGTCTGCGCCTTTCCGTTCACAGCCGGGAGGATGGCACCCAGGCGGTCCTGGTGCTGACAGAAGCAGGATATACCTGCCGCCAGGTGAACGAATGACGCACAGGAGCCCGTCAGAACAGACCGGCCGGTAAACTTACCCGCCGGTCCGTCGGGCTTTCGATCATGTTTTCTTATCCGAAACTTTCCCTTTGAAGCAGTTGGGGATATTCCCCGCTTCCCGATGCCGCGCCACGCAGGCGCAGCATTTTCCATGATTCACGCAGCTGACTGCCGGGCAGGAGCACGGATGCTTATTGTCACAGGCCATTTTCAAATCCCCCTTTGATGACGGAAGCGATGGACTGCGGCTTCCATATATACCATACCATTATATCAGAAAACGGGAAACCGGGTGCTTGACAAACCCGAACTCACCCGGTATATTTAGTACTGCAGCGAAAAAATATCAATATATTTTTCGCTGCAATCAGGATACATATCGTTTAATTGCGATGACGGAGAAAAGTACACGGGACGAACCATGCAGGGAGAGCCTGCCGCTGACTGGGAGCGGGCTTATGGCAGACAACCGTGGAAGTTCCCTCCCGAGCAGGTGCGCTGAGGCTCGTATGATCGAGCAGTAGGTGCATCCGGAGACTCACCGTTAACGGGGAAGGATATCGGAACGCGGGTTCCCGTATCTGATCGAGCGGGCCTTGCAGGAGCGAGGCCAAGTCGGGTGGTACCGCGGAGTGATCCTTCGTCCCTGGAATGTTCCAGTGGCGAGGGTTTTTTTATTTTGTCCAGACTGCAGCAGCGCAGAGTTCCCGAAGGCGGGGACGGAAAAGGACGAAAAAGGAGGAAACAGCATGATCGTTGTATTGAAGAACGGAACGACCCGGGAACAGGTGGAAGAGATCGGGCAGTGGCTGGAAGGATTCGGAGTCTCCGCCCGGCCGATCTTTGGCAGCAGTATGACCATCATCGGGCTGGTGGGTGACACCTCTGCCATCGATATGGGAGCCATCGAGAGAAATGAGCATGTGGAGCGGGTGGTGAAGGTACAGGAGCCCTTCAAGCGCACCAACCGCAAATTCCACCCGGATAATACCCTCGTCGAACTCATTCCCGGCGGTCCCCAGGCAGGCGGCGAGCAGTTCTGTGTCATCGCAGGGCCATGCTCTGTGGAAACTGAGGCCCAGATCACCGGCCTGGCCCGGCAGGTCCGGGATGCCGGTGCGTGTGCTCTGCGTGGCGGCGCCTTCAAACCCCGGACATCTCCCTATTCCTTTCAGGGATTGAAAGCAGAGGGGCTCATGTATCTGAAAAAAGCCCGTGAGGCTACCGGCATGCCCGTGGTTTCGGAAATCACCAACCTGTTTCATCTGGATCTGTTCAATGAATACGTGGATGTGATCCAGGTGGGCACGCGGAACATGCAAAACTATGAACTGCTCAAGGAACTGGGGCGCCTTAACAAACCGATCCTCATCAAGCGGGGCTTTGCCAATACCCTGGAAGAACTGCTGCTGTCCGCGGAGTACATCATGAGCAGCGGAAATGAGAAGATTATCCTGTGTGAAAGGGGCATCCGAACCTTTGAGACCATGACCCGCAATACGCTGGACATCAGCGCCATCCCCCTTTTAAAGAAGATGTCCCACCTGCCGGTCATGGTGGATCCCAGCCATGCGGGAGGGATCGCCTGGCTGGTGGAACCCTTGTCCATGGCGGCAGTCGCCGCAGGTGCAGACGGTTTGATCATTGAGGTGCACAATGATCCAGCCAACGCGCTTTCAGACGGGCAGCAGTCCCTGACGCCGGAAGAATTTTCCGGGATGATGAAAAAGCTCGCACCCCTGGCTGGACTGATGGGGAGAAAAATGGAGGGATAAACGTGGAGGATCGATACGAAAAACGACTGCAGCAGCTGGAGGAACAGGTCCGGGAGGCCCGGGAAAGCGATGCATGGGTTGAAGCACTGTATACCGGCAGGCAGGCCGGGTCGCTGGGGGAGCCGGCAGAAACCATCCTGCATGCTGCCGATGCTCTTCCTTCGATCCGGACTGTGGCCTACCAGGGCAAGGAAGGCTCCTACTCTGCCCGGGCTGCGGGGCTGTTGTTCCCCGGCCTGCCCAGCAAGGGGTGGGCGGATGTGCAGGGAGCCTGTCGGGCGGTAGTGGAAGGAGAGGCGCAGGTGGTTGTGCTCCCTCTGGACAACTCCACAGCCGGGACCGTGAATGAGGTCTATGACCGGATGCTGGAATTCCGGCTGCATATCATTCGTTCCATCTCCATATCCATCCGGCATTCCCTGCTGGGGGTCCCCGGCACCCGTATGGAAGAGATCCGGGAGATCCACTCCCATCCCCAGGCTCTGGCCCAGTGTGCCGGGTATATCCGCCGACAGGGCTGGAAGGGGGTACCTGCAGAGAATACCGCATTTGCTGCGGAGATGGTGGCATTGCGAAGGGATCCGGAAGTTGCGGCCGTGGGATCCAGCGAAGCCGCAGCCATCTTCGGACTGGAAGTGATCCAGGAAGGGATCAGTGACCAGGACTGCAACCAGACCCGGTTTGTGGCCCTGACCCGTCAGGCCTGTATCCTCCCGGGGGCCTCCCGGGTGAGCCTGGCCTTTATGCTGCCTCATGAGAGCGGCTCTCTTCTTAAGGCGCTGTCCGTCTTTTCCGACCGGGGCCTTAACCTGACCAAGATCCAGTCAAGGCCACTGATGGACAAACCCTGGGAGTACTGTTTCTACCTGGATTTCCAGGCACAGCGGGAAGACGACGGGCCCGGCGGGGAGGCCCGGAGGGGTCTGCAGGCACTGTGTCATTTGGCTCGCTTCACGCCGGAACTGGTCTTTTTGGGCTGGTATCCAGAAATTACCTGAAAGACTTCAAACCGGCAGTCCTGTTGTGGTATAATAGGCGGCATCGCAAAGCATTTTATGCTTTGAGGAATGGAGGCGGGAACCATGGCTGCGATTGTGGAAGTTGAAGGCCTGGTGAAGCATTATGGGGATGTGCGGGCGGTCGACCGGATC
>DOHE01000238.1 GCA_003535395.1 Clostridiales bacterium
CGGGATAAATTGCTTTTCCGGCGGCTCTTTCCTGGAAGAAAGGATAAAAAGGACTCCCCCGGCCGCAAAAAGAAGCAGGATGCTTAGAATGCCGTATTCCGATCTTCCTGTGATATGGCCGAAAAACCCGAACAGCGCCGGGCCGGTAAGGGCCGCGAATTTACCGACAATATTGTAGAAACCGAAAAATTCATTGGCTTCCGGTTTGGGAACCATTTTCCCGAAATAAGAACGGGATATGGCCTGGATACCGCCCTGGGATGTGCTCACCAAAAAACCGATGATCCAAAACAGCAGGATGCGGGTCTGCATCCCAAGAAAATCAAGCGCCATCACAAAACTAAGGATGCAGACCATGCTGTAAATACTGATGCCTGCAAGCAGCATCGTCCGGCTTCCAAACCGCTCCGCCAGCTTGCCATAGAGGATCGCGCAGGGAAAAGCCAGCGCCTGGGTGCCCATCAATATGATCAGCACGGTCCGGGTGCCAAATCCCATACTTTCTCCATAAATCGTGGCAATATGGATAATGGTATTGACTCCGTCGATATAAAACAGATATGCAAGCAAAAATAAAAATAGTTCTCTGTAATTGCGTATATTGCGAAAAGTGCCGGCGAGCCGCTTCACGGACGTACGGACCGGATGTTTCACCGGCTCCATCCAGTATACCTGGCGCACATTCTTAAGCATGGGAACAGTAAAGATCCCCCACCACAGCGCTGCCAGCAGGAAGGCTCCCCGGGTGGAGATCTCTGCCGGAATCCCGAACAGGTTCTCGCCATAAAAAATAAAAAAAACAGAGATGATCAGGGGAATGGTACCTCCGCCCACGTACCCCAGGGCGTAACCATATGTAGATACCTTGTCCATCCGTTCATTGCTGGTAACATCCACCAGAAAGGCATCGTAATACAGATTGGCGCCGGAAAACCCGATCATTGTGATCATATACGCCGCAAGCAGGCCCTGCCAGCCATGCACAAAAGCGATCGCCGCAGTGGATATCGCTCCAAGCAGGAAGAATCTCCTGAAAAACTTCATTTTATTGCCACGGTAATCCCCCAGGGTCCCCAGCAAAGGTGCCAGCAAAGCAATGACCGCCGTGGCTGCGGATGTGGCATATCCCCAGTATGCGTTCGCCAGGTAGGGTTCCAGGATCCCGTTTGTTATGCTTTTATAAAACACAGGCAGAATCATGGCAGAGATAATGGCAGAATGGGCAGAATTTGCCCAGTCGTATGCGATCCAGCTTTTCTCTTCCCGGTTCAGACGGGATTTTTGCTTCCTATGTAGTGTTTCGTTCATCAGGGTCATTGTATCTGAGGCCTTTCGACGTGTCAATAAAATATCGGCCGGGATATCGGCCGGGATATCGGCCGGGATATCGGCATCATTTGATGTTGATGTGTTCCCGCCTCATGAGCAGGATTGCTGCAGCCAGCAAAACCACCAGAAACGGGAATACGAACCACAGTCCCCGTCCGATGCCAAACATCTGGGAGAAAGTTCCGGTGAGCGCAGGGATCACCATGCTCCCCAGGGCTGCCGCAACTACCAGGAAGCCGGATACAGAGCCCACATTTTTCGGAAACAGCCTGCACGCTACGGCCGTCGCCGTGGGGAAAAGCCCTCCGAAGAAAAGTCCGGTCAAACCCAGGCATACTGCCGCCAGCACCCCGTTATGGGCGGACAGCGCAACAGTATAGGTCAGCAGGGCGCCGGATGCGCTGTATAAAATGATCCTTTCATACCCCACCTTTTCAACTGTCAGGCTGCAGATCAGCCTTCCCAGGGTCAGACCCAGGTTGTAGACGGCAAAGATCCCGGCAGCGATAAACACCGGTAGATCTACGATCTCCTGCAAATATTTTGTGATCCAGGTGTTGATGGTGTGCCCGGATCCGGTATAGATAAACATGACCAGGGCCAGCAGAAAAAATGTGGATCCGCCGGTACGCAGCAGCATTTTTATATCCATGGGATTGCGGGAGCCGGAGACTTCGGATCGCTTCACAGGAAATTTCAGAGTCATGATCCAGAGGGACATGGCAAATCCCACTGCAGCCTGGACATAGAAAACCGTCCGCCATGTGACGGCATTCCCCAGCAGGATCCCGGACAGCAGAGGCCCTGCCAGGGCTCCCATCCCAAAAAAGGCGTTGAGCATATTCATGCCTTTCCCCAGCCTGCCTGGATAATAATCCGCCATGACCCCGCTGGATGATGTATTGATCATCCCGTGTCCCATGCCACACAACATGCAAAACATCAATGCTGTCGGGTAAGATGAAACCGTTCCGATGACTGCAAGTCCCAGGGTGATACTGAGCGTCCCTGCCAGCAGCACCGGTTTGCTGCCCAGCCGGTCTGCGATCGCACCGCTGAAAAGCGCCGCCAGGATCCGCCCGATGGCCACAAAGCTGACGAAAATGCCCGCCTTGATAATACTGATGCGATAATCCTCCATAAGAGTTTTCATGGCTGGACCAAAAAGAGTGGTAAAAATCCCCGTTAAAAAATACGCACTGTAAACAGATGCCACTACCTGGATTTTCCGGTTTTCCCGCATCTCCAGTCTGTTGTCTGCTGTCATATCCTCCAAGTCAGATCGCCTCATTTCCTTTTGTGATTTTCACTGTTCGCTGTGCATCCGTCTCAATGATAATAAAACATCTCTCTGCTGTCCAGCTTGACAGCTGCCAAAATTTGCTATAATATGGTAAGTACATCATTTTCCGCATCGGGTTGTTTTGCATTTGGTTTTGCATAAGCCGCAGCTGCCGGAAGGTGGTCCTATGACGCTCAGTCTGCTTGGAAGCGAAAACACCCACATTCTCGGGACCAGCGAGATCCTGACGCTGACGGGGATCATCCTTGCGCTGATTGCGCTTGTTTTTGCGATCGTGTATCGACACCTGGTTTTAAGAAGGCAATTATCCACGCATCCTTCTGTCTTTCCGGGCAGTGTCCAGGTGTTGAGTTTGAAGGAAGCGGAAAGACAAATGAAGCGTCTTTCCCTCCAATACAAGACCCGCCGGAGCAGCAGTCCGGCAAGACGAAACCTGCTTAAAAAAATTGAGCGGTCCGTCTGTTTATCTTACCATCGTATGGGAAAAAAACTTGGGCGGATGGAATATCAGGTCATCACTTTGGTTCCTGCTGCCCGATGGCTTGTAGAAAATCATCATCTGATCGACAGAAAAATCATACGCAGCCGGCCTTTCATCTGCAAACCCGGCAGCCGGATCCCGAGGATTTCAAGCGGGATCCGCAAGGGATATCCCCGGATCTATGTCATCGCCCAGGATCTGCTGTCCCTGACAGGTCATCATCTGGATGCTTCCATATTTGTTCGTCTGTTGAAGGCCGCTCAGTCCGCATGCCGTTTAAAATCAGAAGAACTCTGGGCATTTCCGGAAGCCCTGGAACTATGCCTGGCCGAATTCCTGACCACACTGATGAAAGAAATATTGCACAATATGGATGTGAAGGCGAAGGCTGCCCTAATATCGGAAGAGATTGTCACGGAAGTTTTGCACGGAGAGAAAAATATTGTCGGACTGCTGGAAAAAAAGATCCGGGATCCATACAGGCGGGATCCCTCATTTGTCTCCCATGTTCTTTTCAGGCTGAAGGAATTGTTCCCGGATGAGTCGGAAATCCTGCAATGGTTTGGCGAGGGGAATCCTTTCTCCGCTCAGGATATCCTGCACCAGGAAGGCCAGCTGCAGTCAAAACTGCAGATCGCTGTGAGTGCAGTGATTCTGAGCCTTAAGGAACTTGGCGAAATGGATTTTGAAGTGCTGTTCGAAGAGGTTTCTCCGGTGGAAGAGATCCTGCGCAAGGATCCTTCGGGTGTATACCGTAAAATGGATTTTCAAACCCGGGACGCCTACCGGCACGCGGTTGAAAGATTTGCCCGGCGATTCCGTCTTGAAGAAACCACCGTCGCCGCCAAAGCTTTAACCCTTGCGGAAAATCCCGTACAGGGGCTGGGATACAGCCATTCTTCCCATATCGGCACGTATCTTGTCGGCCGTGGAAAAGAATACCTGGAATATCAAATGAATCCAAAACGGAGGAGCAGCAGCAGCAGCTGGAAACCAAAAATAAGAAATTTTAATCGGAAGGGTTTTGCATATTTTATTTTTTTGGGATCACTGTTCACAGCTGTTTTTTGCCTGTCCATTGGCTTTCTTAAGCCGATGATCTCAGGCTGGCCTCTGCTACTCACTTCTCTGGCATTGATCCTCCCCGTCATGCACATCTGCAGCGAGCTGGCAAATCACTTTTTTACCCGCCTGATCCACCCGAAGATCCTGCCGGCCATGGATTTTTCCGCGGGGATCCCGGATGAATTTCGCACGTTCGTTGTGATGCCGGTCATCCTGCGCAGCCCTTCCCATGTAGAAGAGCTTGCCGGCAGGCTGGAACAGCATTATCTGGGAAACCGGATCTGTAACCTGTACTTTGCATTGCTGGGAGATTTTTGCGATGCAAACAGCCGGGAACTTGCCTCTGATGACGAAATCATACGTTCGGCTGTGGCTGCCATACAAAACCTGAATGCCCGGTACCCCCCTGAAAACAGAGAAGAAGCCCCGAAATTCCATCTTTTCATACGATACCGCAAGTGGAATGCATCGGAAGGATGCTGGATGGGGTGGGAAAGGAAACGCGGAAAACTTGAAGAATTCAATCTCCTTCTGACCGGAAGCAAAAACACCAGTTACCACATCATGACGGGCGACCGGAAAATTTTGTCTGCCTTCAAATATGTCATCACTCTGGATGCAGACACTGACCTGGTGCGGGAAAGTGCCGCAAAACTTTCAGGGATCATGGCCCATCCTCTAAATCGTCCGGTATTGGACCGGAAAAAGAATTGTATCCGGGAAGGCTATGCCAT
Source organism: Clostridiales bacterium (assembly GCA_003535395.1). Taxonomy (GTDB): domain Bacteria; phylum Bacillota; class Clostridia; order UBA8921; family UBA8921; genus UBA8921. The sequence continues at coordinate 4,913 of DOHE01000238.1, forward strand.
CGTGCAAAGTGAGATGCGAAACCGGATGCGGTCCATTCAAACCTGCTTTTTCACACGGATTTTTGGAGGGCAGTCCGGCATCGATCCTTATGCCACCGCTGTTTCCGACATATACCAGGATACGTTTGGAGAAGGCGTTTACATGGGAAAAGGCATCTACGATATCCGTGTGTTTCAGCGGATGCTAAGCGGTGCCATCCCGGAAAACAGTGTGCTCAGCCATGACCTGCTGGAAAGCTGTCATACCCGGTGTGCCTTCGCAAGTGGGGTTGTTCTCATGGACAGCTGTCCTTCCAACCTTCTTTCGTACATGCGCCGGGAGCACCGGTGGATCCGCGGGGACTGGCAGCTTCTTCCCTGGGTCTTTGCCGGGCTGCTGTCCGGGTTCAAAGGTTCCCTGAGGAAGAACCTGACCGATTCCCGAGCCAAAAATGCCAGAGGCCATGCTCCTCAATTTCAACGATGTACCCTGAATGCGCTCTCCCGCTGGAAACTCGTCGAAAATTTGCGCAGGAGCCTTGTCCCTGTGAGTTTTTTAGCCCTTATACTCATCACCTTCGCTTTTTTGCCCCTTCACCCCCTGTTTTGGATGAGCTATTTATGGTTTGGTTATTTTCTGCAGATCCTCATCAAGTCAGTCACTCTGCTCGTTCGGCGCATCAGCCAGCCTAAGACACGCATCAGCATCCCCCAATACCTGGCCTTTGCAGCGGCGCGGATCGTTCAAGCCTTCTTCAGTTTCACCATATTGCCCTTCAAAGCCTATACCGCTGCGGATGCTATTATCAGGACCCTCTTTCGCTTGATTTTCAGCCACCGGAGAATGTTGGAATGGCAGACATTTGACATGGTGGACGGCCAAGCCGGCCGCAAATGGGTCAGTTATTATCAAAGCATGTGGTTTTCCATACCGGCTGGTGCATGGCAGATATTCCTGGCTGTCCGTGCCGGATCGGGATTCAGTCTGTATTTCGGAGCCGGCCTGGGGCTTCTGTGGCTGTGTTCCCCGTTGATCGGGTGGCTGTTCAGCAGGAAGCTGTCTGAGCCTTTGAAACCGGTATTGTCAAGAGATCAGGAGAAGCAGCTTCGGCGCACCGCCCGCCAGACATGGCAATATTTTGATGATTTTTCCCAAATGGCGACAAACTGGCTCTGTCCTGACAATTACCAGGTTTCTCCGGGGAATAAAACGGCCGACCGGACTTCCCCGACCAATATCGGTCTTCAGCTGATGGCCCTCCTTTCCGCCAGGGATATGGGATACATCGGGCTGTATGCCTTCGTTGGAAAGTGTCGGCAAATCACGGATACCATTGATAAAATGGAAAAATGGCACGGTCACCTTTTCAACTGGTATCATATCAGGGATTTAAGCGTCCTTGGGCAGAAATATGTATCCACGGTGGATGAGGGAAACTTGGCCGGGTATATGATGACCCTGTGCCAGGGACTGACAAAAATGCCGCAAGAACCCGTGATCCCTTCTTCCCTGCCGGCAGGGCTGATGGACGGGGTTTTGCTTTCCGGTTTGGATCTTCCCGGAACTTCCCTGCTCTCCAAGGCTTACCCGGCAGAAACCGGGGCTGCACATAATCCTGCATCCCCGGCTCATTCTGCACGAATGTGCAGGGAACTGCTTTCCCTCTGTTTACGTGAAAACAAGCCGTGGGTGGACAGGACCTGGTGCAGATCCCTCGGAGAACAGTGTCGTCAGTTCGTACAGGATATCACAACCCTTGGACTGGAGGATGATTTAAGCAGCAGCCAAAAACCGACCCCCGCGCTTAAGGATCTGGTTCTGGCTCAAAACCCGGAAGCCCTGGCCCTGGATGCAGAGATCCAAATCCTGATACAGCGCATTCGCAAGATTGTGGAACAAATGGATTTCAAGGTTTTATTCGACCCCTCCAGACAATTGTTTCACGTTGGATACAACGTAACAACCGGAAGGCCGGACTTGTCCCGGTATGATCTGCTGGCTTCGGAAGCACNNATTGCGATCGCCAAGGGGGATGTGCTTCAAAAACACTGGATGAAACTGGGCAGACCCCTTACCTTTACCTGGTCTACCCCGGTCCTGTTGTCCTGGAGCGGCACCCTGTTTGAATACCTGATGCCTTCACTGATAATGAAAACCCTGCCGGGATCCCTGCTGCATCAAAGCTGTCTGGCGGCTGTGTGGCAAAATATCCGTTACGGCAGGAAAAAGGGGATCCCCTGGGGTGTATCCGAATCCCAGTACCGGCGTTTCGACATGGATTCCAATTACCAGTACCGGGCGTTTGGGGTGCCTGGACTGAGACTGCAATCCAGCCCGCGGGATATGCCCGTCGTCTCCCCATACTCTACATTCCTTGCATTGGGGATCATGCCGCGGGAAGCCTGCAAAAACGTTTCCAGATTGATCCGGTACGGTGCAGAAGGAAAATATGGCTTGT
>DOHE01000293.1 GCA_003535395.1 Clostridiales bacterium
GCGTGAGCACGCCGGTGCGGCCGACCTGGATCACGATGTCACGGATTTTGCTTTCCTTGATTTCAGCCGGATATTTGTATGCGACCGCCCAACGGGGTGCTTTGGCTGTGCTCCCCAAAAACCTGCGGTAAGCCAGGGAATCCACTTTGATTACGACCCCGTCGATTTCATAGGCCAACTGCTCTCTCTCTTCTCCAATGGCACGGATCATATCGGTCACCTGCCCGATATCTCCGGTCTTTTTCCAGGAAGGAATGGTTTTAAAGCCATTTTCCGCCAGAAATTCCAGGGACCTGGCATGACTGTCCAGCTCCATGCCTTCTACTCTTTGGATGTTGAAAACGAATATATCCAGCGGCCGGCTTGCGGCTACAGAAGGGTCCAACTGTCGAAGTGACCCGGCGGCGGCGTTCCTCGGGTTGGCAAACAACGGCAGACCCTGACTTTCCTGCCGCATATTCAGGGTTTCAAAGGCATCCCTGGATAAAAAAACTTCCCCCCGGACCTCAAGGAGAGGCAGTTGGGCGGGAATGGAAAGAGGGATGGAACGGATCGTTTTGATATTGGCAGTCACGTCCTCCCCTATGGTCCCGTCTCCCCGGGTGGCACCCCGGATCAGTTGTCCGTTTTCATAAATCAGAGAGACAGAAAGCCCGTCAATTTTTCTTTCCACGATATACGTCAGCTGCGCGGCCTGCGTTTCACCAAAGGCTTGAGCGATCGCTTCCCGGGTCCTCCGGTCAAAATCCAGGACATCCGGGATGCTGAAAACATCAACAAGACTTTCCATTCGGACGGTATGGGTCACTTTTATAAATTTTTCCAATGGCTCATCGCCGATCCGACGGGTCGGGCTGTCCGGAACTGCAAGTTCAGGATGCTGCATCTCCAGCAGTACCAATTCCCGGTATAAAGCGTCATATTCCTCATCCCGGATCTCAGGATCGTCTTCGACATAATATTTATGATTATGGTACGAGATCAGATGTCTAAGTTCCTGGATCCTGTTCACCGTGCTCTGTATGTCTGACATCCCCTGACTCCTTCCGGCACCGGTCCCTGTCGGGCCATCCGGTCATAGATGATTATATCACGTCCATTTCCAGGCATGCAAGCAAACGCGGTGAAGGCAAACCTTGTGAAGGTCCGGTAAAGAAAGGACAGGATGAAATTCAGTGAAGAAAATGATCCAACTGCTGTACGCTGATGCTTTGGTGCAGGGCCATGTTGATGGAATTGGCCAGGATCCGGGACAGGGTATCGATGATCTCATCCACTTCCTTGGGAGTGACGACCAAGTCTCTGGCCCAGGGCTGCATGGATTCCCGGATGACCCGGTAACGGTCTTCATTATCCATGGTTTTCAGCATGCCGTAAAGGTTTTGATCTCCGCCGGCCTGTTGATGCAATGCTTCCGCCACGATGTCGATGATGTCATTGGCCATGGTGGCTGCATCTACTACCGTCGGCACTCCGATGGCTACTACGGGGATTCCCAGGGACTGCCGGCTAAGTTCCATCCTCTTGTTCCCAACCCCTGACCCCGGTGCGATCCCTGTATCCGCCAACTGGATGGTGGCACCGATGCGGTCGATCCTTCGGGAAGCCAGGGCATCCACCAGGATGACGGCATCCGGTAAAGTTTTGTCAACAACTCCCTTGATGATTTCTCCTGTCTCGATTCCAGTGATACCCAGAACACCCGGGGAAATGGCACTTACGGGACGAATCCCGCTGGCGATATCCTGGGGCAGGTATTGCAGCAGGTGGCGGGTCACCAGCATGGTAGAGGTCACTTTGGGACCCAGTGCATCCGGTGTCACGTTCCAGTTTCCAAGACCTGCCACCAGAACCGTCCCATTTTGCTTGATCTTAAGGAGGGAGGCCAGTTCCCGGGCGACTATGGAACAGACTTTTTCATGGGTTTGTTTGTCCAGCCGGTGCAGCCCGGGGCATTCCACCGTGATATAAGACCCCATGGGTTTGCCGGTATTTCTCTCTCCCTCCGGGGTGACTACTTTGATCCGTGTGGTCTTCACAGGGCCGTCGCTTTCCTCAGCGGCCTCGACTCCGGGCGGGGTCACGACCTCTGAACTCCCCTGCAGGCCGGCATCTTTTTCATACATCTCCCTGGCTTCCAGCACCAGATCCGTGCGTACTGCACCATTCCCAAGAAACATGCGGATCCCTCCCTCTGCCTGCAGCAGGATGAAACGGTCGTTTGTCACAGGTTCTCCCGGCAGCGGCTGATGACCCTTAGTTTGTCCGCAGCTTGGGCAAGCCATGCATTCTGCTGCCAATACAGCGAAGAATATGGATTAACCCTGCAGAAATGATGCGTTAAGCACGATTCGATCCTGATCAAACCCTGGTTCTGCGCAAAAGTAAAATCCAGGCAGCTGCAGAAAAAACAGCAAGAAAGGATAATGGAAGGATCAATGCCCATCCCTGCATCCCGAAATTCACAGCCAAAGCCTGATATGCGCTGATCAGGCCAAAAAGGATGAAAATAACTGAGGAGAGCAGCTGGATCGTTTCCTTTGAGATTTTTTTCCCCGCGACCGACCCGAATATCACTCCGATGCTGTTGGCGATCATCATGCCCAAAGAGGAGCCGGCCAGCACAAAAAGGGCTGAGCCCGCATAACGGGCAGACAGCGCAATGGTGGCCAACTGGGTCTTGTCTCCAAGTTCCGCGATAAAAAAAGCAACGGCCACTGTAATCACCGGATTGGGTTTCCTGACATCGCAGGAAGCATCCTCATTATTCTTTTCACCCCTTAAAGTCCAAAGACCAAAAAAGACGAAGGATAATGCGGCAACCAGCTGAATCCAGTCTGTCAGCATGTCCAGTCCGGCTAAAATGTTTCCAAGCCCAACGGCCAGTGTATTATTGAGCAGAGTTGCCAGCAATACACCCAAAAGGACCCTGGGTGCTCCATAACTTGAAGCAAAGCACATAGCCAGGATCTGGGTTTTGTCTCCCATTTCCGCCAAGGTCACCCATACGGCGGAGGTCAGGAATGAAACGAAACTATCTCCCACATTGCTCACTCCCGCAACGAAAAAACGTACCCGGGAGGTACGCTTTCATTATTGTCCAATCAAGTAAGCCTACTTTAAAATAAATTGCATGGGTCAGGATGCCTGTGTTGCTGCAGCCTTTACAAGCCTGGATTTCTTTCTTGCAGCTGTGTTTTTATGGATCAGTCCTTTTGCAGCTGCTTTGTCCAAAGCTTTGGAAGTATCTTTTAAAATATCTGACATGTCATTTCTGTTCCCGATGGCTTCCTTGCATTTGCGGACCTGCGTGCGCAATGCAGCCTTCTGTGCAGAATTGCGCATCGTCTTGGATTTTATGATCTTGACGCGTTTTTCAGCAGATTTGATATTTGGCATATTCATCACCTCCCATTGCAATTCCACGGTATTGTAACATCAATCCCTGCCGGATGCAAGAGAAAATTCTGAAATCAGCAGTTCAATGGCCAGGCGGTCCTTGATCTGTCCTGTTTTTATCGCCAGATCATAGTCATGACAGCGTTTAAGTGCCTGCTGGATCTGACGGGATGGCATATTCCGGGCCTGGGAAATGATCCGGGGAGCCAGGTAGGGGGTCAGTCCCATGATCCCGGCGGTTTCACTCGGCCCCATTCCTTCATCCAGCAGGCAGATAATCTGGGAGAGCTGTCTGAAATGCCTGCCGATCATATACAATATCAGTTGTACCGGTTCTTTCCTGGCCAGCATTCCATCCAGTATTTCCCACGCCTTGCTCCCGTTTCCATCAGAAATGGCATCAGTCAATGCAAATACATTGTTCTCCATGGAAGGAATGCACAGTGCATCGATATCCGACGCCTCCAGCCGGCCTTTGGTTTGTCCGTATGCAGCCAGTTTTTCCAATTCCCTGGACAGCATCCACATGCTCCGGTCGTGGTTCATCACCAGTTTCAATGCATCCTTCCGGGACAGTGTGACACCAAGGGCGGCCAGCCGTTCGATGATCCAGTCGGCAAGCCGTTCCGGTTTCTGAAGCTGAAACTCTACGGGCAAACCAAATTTTTCCATGAGTTTCCATGGTTTCAAGCGTTTGTCTACATCCCCGGAATCTCCCTCGACAAATACAAGGCTGACATGGCTCGGAGGGTCTTTCAACAGATTTTCCAGGAAATCCTGAATGTCTCCCGCCTTTTTAAAACATCCTGTGTTTTTTAAAATAACCAGCTTTCTGTCATGCATAAAGGGGAAGGTGGACACTGCCTGCTTCAGCGCTGCAATATCCACCTTCCCTTCCAGAATGACCAGATTGAACTGGATGGCGTCTTTATTTCCCAGAGTTTTGATGAAGCGGTCTGTATAGGCTTTTTTAAGAAAGTCTTCCGGACCGTAGAAAAGATACATCAGCCGAAAACGACCGGCTGCCAGTTCTTTTTTCAAAACATCCAGGCTCATGGCATCAAGCTCTTTTCAGTTGTTTCTTTCCTGCAGGTCTGCTATTTTCCTGCCTTTCCTTCCACACTGCCCAAAGCGGACCCGCGATGAAAATGGATGAATAAACACCGGCGATGAAGCCCACCATCAGCGGCAGGGTAAATTCCTTCAGGGAGTTGATATTGAATATGGAAGCAAATATATATATGGTTATAACAGCGATCAAAGTGGAAACCACCGTATTGATGGACCGTGGCAGGGATTGCTGGATGCTCCGGTTCATCAGTTCGTAGGTGTGCGCTTTCCGGATCAGGATCCGGTTTTCCCGCACCCGGTCATAAACCACGATCGTATCATTCATGGAATAACCAAGAACAGTGAGAATCGCAGCGATAAAAGCTTCATTGACAGGCAGGCGGAATATGGCATAAAAGGAAAGCATGATCAGCGAGTCATGCAGCAGGGCGATGAGTGCGGTGACCGCTGCCGGGATTCCTGACATCACGCTGAACCTCCACCATACATACAGGAAGATGAGTATCGAAGCGATCAGCGTGGCAAGCAATCCTTTGTTGAGGAGTTCCCTGCCGATAAAGGGTTCTACTGTTTCATAGCTTACATCCAGATCATCCGAACCCAGGTGGGTTTTTAAAGCTGCCACCAGCTGCTGCGTTTCGCCCTGGGTAAGGGCAGAACTTTTTGTAAACTTCAGCAGGATAATATTGATTTTATCACCATTTTCCGATCCTGTAAGTTTTTGTATGGAGGAAGCGGATTTTCCCACTGTATCCTGTACCACTGTCTGGATCTCTGCAGATGCAAAATCCACTGTTCCGGTATTAACCTGCATCACAGTTCCGCCTTCAAACTGGATATCCAGATTCAAGCCAAACATCAAGAAAAAAATCAGGCCCACGGTCATGATCGCCAGGGAAATCCCCATAAAAATCTTTCTCTTGCCTACAAAATCAAACATATCATGCCCTCCCTTGACCGCCGTACAGCCATTTGTTCCTGCCAAAACCCAACCCCAGGGTAAACCGGATCAGTGTGCGGGAGATGGTAATGGCAGTAAGGAAGCTTAGGAGCACGCCCAGTACCAGCGTCACCGCAAAGCCTTTGATGGGTCCGGTAGTCATAATGTATAAAACCACGCCGGTGATGATGGTGGTGACATTGGAATCAATAATGGCGCTGAAGGCCCGCTTGAATCCCAAATCGACTGCGGTGGAAATGGTTTTGCCGTTCTTCAGTTCTTCCTTGATCCGCTCATAAATGATAACGTTGGCATCGACTCCCATACCGATACTGAGGATGATCCCTGCGATCCCCGGCAGGGTCAGGGGAATTTTTGCCCAGGAGATCAGATCTACCTGAAAAACAGCCAAGGACATGATCGCCAGACTGGCAACAACACCAGGAAGCCGGTAGTATCCGGTCATAAACAGGCATATCAGCAGCAGTGCCAGCATCCCGGCCCAAACAGTCACTTTCAATGCGTTTTCCCCCAGTGAGGGACTGATCTGGTTCACCTGTCTTGCAACCATTTTGAACGGCAGTGCGCCCGCCATGATATTCCCGGCCAGGTTGCTGGCTTCCTTGGCGGTAAAGCTGCCCCTGATGATGCCGGACCCTTCGGTAATAGGGTCATCCACCGATGGTGCGGATATGAGTTCCTGGTCCATGAAAATGCCGATCCTGCCCACACCCGCCAACCGGGTGGTAGCTTCTGCAAATTTACCCGCTCCTTCTTCATAGAGCTCGAAAGCAACTACATAGGCACCTTCATAGATTTCCATTTTCGCCGATTTTATATCCGCTCCGGTCAGGATGATCATATCATCCAGGGGAAGGTAGTTTCCGGCCTTGTCCACCTGTTTTTCCACGACTTCCCGGAAAGTGAGCGAGCCGATGCTCCCCAGTTCATTGATGTCGTAAGAATCCGCTCCACCCTTGGAGGGGTATTCCACCACGATCCGTTTCTTGTCACTTTCGACATAGATATTCCGGTCAAATATGTTCCGGTTGTCCAGCCTTCGGTCAATAACGGCTTTTGCTGCCTGCAGTTCTTCATCGGTGACATTTTCCTTGTCAGGATAGAGAAGCGCATAAATGCCGCCTTTCAAGTCGATCCCCTGTCGCAGATCGATTCCCGCAGGGATGTCCATGGAACCCAGTTTCGCCTCATTGAAGAAAAGAAAGGTGCAAATGCCGATCAAAACCGCTGCCAGCATAAATTGAAATCCGACTTTTCTCTTCATTCGGGTTCATTCCTCCTTAACCATAAATCAAACAGTTTTTCATTATATACAAAAGCATGCTTTGCGTCAATTTATAAACGACTGCGCGACTGCGACTTTTTAAACGACTGCGCGACTGCGACGGTGGAATCACAACAATCTTGAATCGTTGATCACCAGCTGGAAATCCAGGCCCAGAAAGGCTGCAGCCCTCCGGTTCATGGTCATGCGATCCAAAAATATTTCAAAGTAATCCATCACCGGACAGATTTGTGTATCAATCTCCAGTTCCAGCCGTGCTGCCCGGGAGGAATCCTCCACGCGGATATCCGACTTGACTACCGCATAGTTTACCCGGTCATGGATATCAAATGTGGAAGGTTCCCGGTTGGTGACCCGACTGCGATGTACGTCTGATTTGTCAGCCAGGATCACTGCGGCGGAGATTTCATTGACTGCAGTACCTGTCTTTTCATCATGATTTCCGATAGCCAGCATGATATCGCCGGCTTCCTCATAATGCATGCCGTTGCGGATCAAAAAGTCATAAGCCAGGATCGCCCCGGTATGAGCATGATCCTCCCGGTTGATGGCATTGCCAATATCATGAAGATACCCGGCGATCTTTGCCAGTTCGACCCTTCTCGCCTCATAACGAAGTGCTGCCAGCACAGTCCCCGCTTTGGCAGACACCAGCCCCACGTGGCGGAAGGAGTGCTCTGTATATCCTTGCACTTCCATCTGTTTTTGGGTCAGCAGCATCAGATGGTGGATCTCAGGATCCCTGCGCAAAAATGCCATATCAAGCTTCGATCCTGTCATCATCACCCTCTGGNNCGGCTTGTCCATCTTTCCATTTGTCTGCCAGGCGGCGGCAGCACATCCTCCGCTGCATAAAAATCGAGCCCAGCACCTTCGGCAGTCTTCTACGCTGTAAATATTGATCCCGGCAAAAGATTTACGCAGCCCCGGCCGGGTAATCCCCCGTTGCAGATCCCCCAAAAGATAGTTCCGTTTGCCCGCAAATTGATGGCAGGGATAGATTTCTCCCCGGGGAGTGACAGCGATATATTCCACTCCTGCACCACACCCTCCAATTCTTTTGTATAGACAAGGTCCTGCATCCAGATCGATTTCAAAATGAAAAAATGAAAAAGGCCGCCCTTCTCTTTTCCTCCGGACACAGGCGACTGCCAGTTTTTCATACTCCTGAAAGACTGCGTTCAGATCCTTTTTATGGATCTGCAGCACAGAAGTTTCTGAAGACACCACCGGCTCCACGGACAGGCGGTCGAAACCAAGGTCGGCCATATGAAGCACATCGCTGGAAAAATCAAGGTTTTTTGCCGTAAATGTACCACGGACAAAATAATCCTGACTGTTTCTTCCATTCACCAGCTTCAGGCTTTTATCTACAATGACTTCATGGGTGCCTTTGCCGTCGGGAAGGATCCGCATGGCATCATTCACAGCGGGTCGCCCATCCAGACTGAGCACAACATTGCCCATCTTTGTATTGATGTATTCAATGGATGCATCATCGAGCAGGGTAGCATTGGTGGTCAATGTAAAATGAAATTCCTTGCCCGCCTCCCGCGAGACTTTCTCAGCATATGAAACAGCAGCTTTTACTGCATCCATGGCAAGCAGAGGTTCACCGCCAAAAAAATCTACTTCCAGATTTTTCCTTCCGTGGGAATGAGAAATCAAAAAATCAATCGCTTTAACCGCTGTTTCAGGGCTCATGTTCTCCCGGGATCCTCCAAATGGACCGGTGCCGGCAAAACAGTAACGGCAACGCAAATTGCAGTCATGGGATACATGCAGGCACATGGCTTTGATCACCGGATCTTCGATCCGGGCTCGGGTCACCCGGGAAGCGATATCTGCGTAAGGATCTTCAGAATATAAAAGCCCCTGCTGATGCAGCTCAGACAATTCTTTTGCCACTTCCCCGGTTTTTGTATCCCCGAAGAAACGGACAGCCTGCACAAAAACCCGGCTGCCTTTGCCGAGGCCGTCATCAGGCCATTGATCCCTGCCAATGAGACTGAGTATGTGAAAAGCGGTCTCATCCACCTCATGAAAAGCACAACTATTAACATCCAGGACCAGATACCGGTCCTGAAAATGAAAATAATGGACCATAGTGTTTCCGTCTTTTACTTTCTGTTGGTATTCTTCAGACATTTTTGATTTGCAAGGGTGCAGGAAGTCTTGCAAGCGGACTGACAGGAGGTTTGGCACTCACCACATCCGCCCTTTCTGACCGTATCATTCAAGTTGCTTTTATTCAGTGTTTTCACGTGTTTCATATGTGTTCTCTCCATTCTGTTGAATCAGTTTTTAGATTTTGTATTGATGCCGATGATTCCCCCCAATGCTCCTGCAAAAACCGATAATGCCATCATAGTCAGCATGGAAGGACCGACGGAAAAATTTTTACCGGCGATCCCTCCCAGGATATACAGGAACAAAATGCAGGCAAGGCCCACCGCTCCACCGTTCAGCCACCCGTAACTGCAGATGCGCCTCACTGCCAGAATACCCCCTGCAAGGGGACCTAACAGTGTGGATACCCGCACGGCCGGTTCCATCAGGGTCGCGGGAAATTCCGTAAACTGGAGAATAAAAGCAAAAGCAGCCAGCAGAAATACAGATATTCCCATTGAAAGAACCGTGCCTGCCAAAACACAGTGATAATCAACTTTTCCTATTTCAGAAGGCTCCAGGGTGTTGTTGCGGACTTCCATTGCGATCACCCGAATCTCCGTGCATCCCTTTACGAAATATATTCGGAGTACAGGGGAATCATGCAACTGGCAGGTTTTTAAGCCTGATCATCCGACAGAACTTCACGGACAGCCCATTTTTTCATTGTGACTTTGGCCTTTTCAATCCCGGTTTCAATAGTCACTTCATCCTCCTGGACATCCACGATTTTCCCAAAAATCCCTCCAATCGTTACGACCCGGGCATTCAGTTTCAGATTGGAAATCATTTCTTTCGCTTTTCTTTCGCGCTTCTTTTGCGGCATGATCATAAAAAAGTACATGATCGCGCCAAATAAGATCACATAAAGCAAAAGACTGATCAGCGGGCTCATGGGTGTTCCGGTGGAAGCAGCCGCTGCTGTTGTTCCGGCTGCCGTTGTTGCCTGAGCGCTTAGCGCATATACATGGTTGATCATTATGGGTTATACCCTCCATCCATCAAATCTCGTTTTTACTTCATAATCCTACATGGAAGCCTATGTTCTGTCAAGTTCATCTTCCATATTATCCATAATATCTTGTAAAAAATTCTATTTTAAAATCCATCAACCGGTCGCTGCGGATCGCTTCCCGGACCTTGGACATCAGATTCTGCAAAAAAGCCAGGTTATGCCATGCCGCCAGACGGAGACCCAGGATCTCCCCTGCCTTGAACAGGTGACGGATGTATGCCCGGGTATAATTTTTGCAGACATAACAGTCGCACTCAGGATCCAATGGACGAAAATCCCTGGCACAAGCTGCATCCCGCACGATGAGCCTTCCGGCTGAAGTCATGACCGTACCGTTCCTCCCGATGCGGGTGGGCAATACGCAATCAAACATATCGATGCCGCGAAGAGTTCCTTCAATAAGATAGTCAGGGCTTCCCACTCCCATCAGGTACCGGGGTTTTTCAGCAGGCAGGCAGGGCACCGTTACATCCAGCACAGCCGTCATCTCCTCAGCAGGTTCGCCCACACTCAGCCCGCCGATGGCGTAACCGGGAAGATCCAGCTGAACCAGATCCCGGGCGCTCTTGATCCGAAGGTCAGAATATATGCCTCCCTGTACGATCCCAAACAGAGCCTGTTCCTCCGGCCGTTGATGGGCTCTCATGCACCGTACGGCCCATTCTGTGGTTCTTTCTATTGATTGAGCCGCATAGACCCGCTCACTGGGATAGGCGATGCATTCATCGAAAGCCATGATCACATCCGCGCCAATATCATTCTGGATGCCGACAGCCAGTTCAGGTGTAAAAAAATGCCGGGAACCGTCGATGTGGGACTTAAACTCCACTCCATCCCGGGTGATTTTGTTGAGGGTGGACAGGCTGAAAACCTGAAAACCGCCACTGTCAGTCAAAACAGGTCCATTCCAGTGCATGAACCGGTGGATTCCGCCGGCTTCTCTGAGAATCTCTCTTCCAGGACGCATATATA
>DOHE01000344.1 GCA_003535395.1 Clostridiales bacterium
GAGAAGGCAAAATTCCGAAAAAAAGTAAAACCTGGCGATCTGCTTGATATGAAAGTCGAAATAACACGACTGCTGGGGCCTGCAGGAAAGGGCAACGGGACTGCCTATGTAGATGGAGAAGTGGCCTGTACTGTGACCGCTACCTTTTTTATGGGGGAATAAACAGGATCCGGGATGTCCGGGGCAGGAGCTGAAACCGGATCGGGAGCTGNNGAACTGGAACTGGAACTGGAACTGGTTTTGAAAGGAGAAGGAAGCATGTCGGATTTGATTGAAAAATGCCAGGGGTGCGAAAACGAGATTCCGGCCAAAAGCATGGAGGAAAACCTGAGAGTTTGTCCGGAATGCGGATACCACCACCGTCTCTCTTCCAGGAAAAGACTGGAAGTAACCATGGATCCCGGATCCTTCAAAGAATTTTTTGGGGAGATGAAATCCGGGGATCCCCTTCAGTTTCCGGAATATGGAGAAAAATTGGGAAAAGCAATGAAGGGGAGCGGGCTCAATGAAGCCGTGGTTTGCGGTTTGGGTTCTATACAGGGGATGCAGGCTGCGGTATGTGCCATGGACGGGAATTTCATGATGGGAAGCATGGGCTCAGTGGTCGGGGAAAAAATAACAGCAACCATAGAGCTTGCTGTCCGGAAAAAATTACCTCTGATTATTTTTACTGTATCCGGGGGTGCCAGGATGCAGGAAGGCGTTTTTTCCCTGATGCAGATGGCCAAGGTCAGCGGTGCAGTCAAGCGTCACAGCAACGCAGGGCTTCTTTACATCACCGTTCTGACGGATCCAACCACCGGCGGTGTCACTGCCAGTTTTGCCATGCAGGGTGATATTCTGGTCGCTGAACCGGATGCACTCATTGGATTTGCAGGCAGGCGTGTCATAGAAAGCACCATACGGCATGACCTCCCAAAAGAATTCCAAAGAGCAGAGTTTTTACTGGAAAAAGGTTTTGTGGATATGATCTCCGACAGGCGAAAAATGCGGGACACCCTGTATCAGATCCTCAGGATACATAAAGGAGGTGCAGCACGATGAGCGATACGGCCATCCTGAATGCATATGACCGGGTAAAGATCGCACGTCGGGCCGACCGGCCCACCGGTATTTTTTACCTGAAACATACATTTCAAAATTTTATTGAGTTGCATGGAGACAGAAATTTTGCCGATGACCATGCCATCATCGGGGGTATCGCCTGGCTTGGAAACAAGCCGGTGACGGTCATTGCCCAGGAAAGAGGAACGGATACCGCTGACCGAATCTACCGCAACTTTGGATGTCCGCATCCGGAGGGTTACAGAAAAGCACTGCGGTTGATGAAACAGGCAGAAAAATTCAAACGTCCGGTGATCTGCCTGGTGGATACCCAGGGTGCATACTGCGGTGTCGGAGCAGAGGAAAGAGGTCAGGGTGAGGCCATTGCACGTAATATCATGGAAATGATGGGACTTAAAACACCGATCATCTCCGTGGTCATCGGAGAGGGCGGAAGCGGTGGCGCACTGGCCATGGCAGCGGCTGACAGCGTTTGGATGATGGAAAATGCAACCTATTCTGTCATTTCACCGGAAGGCTGTTCAAGTATTTTATGGAAGGATGCTTCACGGGCCAGGGATGCAGCGGAAGCACTGAAACTTACCGCTGGAGATCTTTTCCGTTTGGGACTTGTCGATCGTGTGATCGGAGAAGATGGCGGTGCCCATCTGAATCCCGAAGGTATGGCCATTCGACTGGGGGAAGAATTGTCTGCGGAACTGGACCGGCTGTGCAGAAAGAAAGAACAAAAGCTTCTGGAAGACCGGTACATGAAATTCAGAGCCATGGGCCAGTACGAAAATTCTTGATTTTCTATCCCGCAAAGAATAAAATAACGTTAATTTTATAGAATGAAGGAGAACAAACTATGCCACTTACCACATCCAGGGAAATGTTTCAAAAGGCATATCAAGGCGGATATGCTATCGGCGCTTTCAATGTGAACAATATGGAGATCATCCAGGGGATCACAGAAGCCGCAAAAGAAGAAAATGCACCCTTGATCCTCCAGGTTTCCGCCGGAGCACGGAAATATGCCAAGCATATATATCTGATGAAACTGATCGAGGCGGCGGTAGAGGACACGGGCCTTCCCATATGCGTCCACCTGGATCATGGCGAGGATTTTGAAGTATGCAAGTCCTGCATCGACGGCGGGTTCACTTCCGTCATGATCGACGGCTCCAAACACCCCTTTGAAGAAAATATCCGCCTCACCCGGGAAGTGGTGGAATATGCTCACGCCAGAGGTGTAGTTGTGGAAGGGGAATTGGGAAAACTTGCCGGAATCGAAGATGATGTCAATGTATCTGAAAAAGATGCATCCTTTACCGATCCGAAGCAGGTGGAGGAGTTTGTCAACAGGACCGGTGTTGATTCCCTTGCCATCGCGATTGGCACCAGCCATGGCGCATTTAAATTCAAAGGGGAACCCAAACTGCGGTTTGATATTTTGGAGGAGATCCAAAAACGTCTGCCCGGATTCCCCATCGTGCTGCACGGCGCCTCTTCTGTCATCCCCGAATATGTCGATATGGTCAATCGTTACGGCGGGCAGATGCCCGGGGCCAAAGGCGTTCCAGAGGAAATGCTTCGCAGGGCCGCATCCATGGCAGTATGCAAGATCAATATCGATTCCGATTTGCGTCTGGCCATGACAGCTACGATCCGTCAGTATTTCGCAGAGCATCCGGGAGATTTTGACCCCAGGCAGTATTTGAAACCTGCCCGGGAAGCCATTAAAACTCTGGTCAAACGAAAGTTGGTTAATGTACTGGGTTGCAACGGAAAAATTTGATTGCACTGCAAAAAGTCACTTTGTGACTTTTTGGTGAAGGATTGTCACACCAATCCTTCACCGGCAACGCATATGCGTTGCGCATGCAATCGATTTGTTTCGCTGGCTGAGGCTTTTGGGCCTCAGCGGCAAGCCGAAAGGCTTGCCCGGAAAGTACCTTTTGCATTTTTGACCCCTTCATCTTTCATCAGTTCATGCAAAAGGTACTTTCTGCAGCAGAATCAAATATGATTGAAATAAGACCGGAATTGACAGCCCTGCCTGATTTTGTTATATTGTTTCTGATGGTATTCTTGACGAATCCTTTATTTGCACGCACTGTTTTCGTAGAGCGGAGAGGGTGGATATATGGTAGGCAAAAGGATATGGCTGCCATTTCTGATTTTCCTTTTTATATTTCTGAATACATTTGAGAGTTTGGCCGAAGGCACCAATTTGATTAATAATCCGGGGTTTGAGGATGATTTGGCCGGATGGACGCAATCTTCCTTTCAGCAAAAAGGCCGAATCAGCATCGATGGAGAAGAGCCTTTTTCGGGAGGGAAAGCGGTCGCCATCTCTAATCCGGAGGCTACTGATACCCGGGTGATGCAGGAAATTGAAGTGGAAGAAAACAGCATTTACCGGATCTCCTGCCAGGTCATGACCCGGGATGTAGGATCAGGGGAGTCAAAGCTCGGAGCCAATCTTTCTGTCGAAGGACTTTTAGTGCATTCCGAAGATGTGAAAGGGACAAGCACAGAATGGACCCGGCTGGAATGGTTCGGAAGGACCGGTCCAAATCAGACAACACTTAAAATTAGCGCAGGACTTGGCGGATATGGACAACAAAACACGGGGACGGCCTGGTTTGACGAGATCAGTCTGGTCCGCATGGAGGAGGTGCCCCAGGGTGTTGCCCCGGTGGAATTGTTTAGCACAAAGGCTGCTTCCGGAACGTTTCCTCCTGAACCCAACGGGCGCGGTGGAATCAGCAGGCTCGATCCAAAGACCCTCAACATGATGGTTCTGGGGCTGGCCGCTGTGATCCTGCTGTTCATAGCAGCCGGTATGATGGCGGCCGGAAAAAGCAGAGCATCCAGGAAAAGGCGTCGGGGTTTTGCGGGAAGGATCTGGATCCCCATAACAGGGGGCCTCAGCGGAGAAGATGACCGGTTAAAAAAGCCGGATTACCTGATCATCTCAGGGATCACCCTGGCTTTCCTTCTGCTTGGGATGTTCCGGCTCGGAAACACCCGCATCCCTGCGACGTACTGGGACACCCGAAGTTCAGCCGGCTCATACCGGATGGAACTTGATTACGAACGAATACTGACCCGGATCAACGTTTTTTACGGGCACGAGACCGGAGCCATTGAGATCCGACTGCTGGATCCGGACGAAAAGCTGATCCATACAGGAACCATCGAAGCCGCTGGCAGTTTCCAGTGGGCACAGTTGAATCTGGATCATATTGTGGCGAAGTATATCGAGTTGAATGTGAAGACCCCGGGGATGGATCTTTATGAAATCGGGGTGTTCGGAACCGAAGTGACCGAACCGCTCAGGATCAGCCCGGATCCGGTCCCGGATTCCCCGGAGCAAGGAAAGTTTCTTACGGATGAACAGGATCGGGTGGTTTACCAGCCCTCTCATATGGACCAGATGTATTTTGATGAAATTTATTTTGCCCGGACGGCCTATGAATTTCTTCACGGGGAACAGCCTTATGAATGGAGCCACCCACCTCTTGGAAAATTACTCATTTCCGTCGGCATCCTGATTTTTGGCATGGATCCTTTTGGATGGAGATGGATGGGCGTATTGCTTGGATGCCTGCTGATTCCAGTACTTTACCTTTTCGCCCGGAAAATGTTTGGCAAACGCATCTTTGCTGTTGCCGCTGCCGGGTTGATCGCCCTTGATTTTATGGTGTTCGTCCAGGCCCGGATCGGCACCACGGATATCTATCTGTTGCTTTTCACCCTTCTTATGTATTACTTTATGTACCTGTATATGGCTTCCAGCGAACGGAGCGAACGTCTCCGTCATCTAGCTGCCAGCGGGTTGTTTTTCGGACTGGCCGTATCGGTAAAATGGTCAGGGCTATACGGGGGATTGGGTCTTGCACTTCTGTATTTCAGCCAGAAATATAAGGAACACAGCACCAAAAAAGGTCATATCAACACCAGGTCTTTCCTGCTGGATATGGCACTTCAGGGGATTGGGCTGTTTATACTGCTGCCGGCCGGTATCTA
>DOHE01000314.1 GCA_003535395.1 Clostridiales bacterium
GTCGGCGTTGGCGTCGGCGTCGGCGTTGGTGTCGGCGTCGGATCCGGTGTCAGCCAGTAAAATGTAATATGACTGATCGCCTGATAATTGCCTTGGCTGTTCTGACCGCCCCAAAGGCCAGTCCCCGATGTGGCTGCCGGAGTGTAATGGTATAGACGCCCTCCGCTGCCGGCTTTAGCGAAAACATATTCCACTGGAGCTGTAGAAGTCCAGTTGAATTTGGTTCCTCCGTCTGTCAATGTGGCAGTGAAGGTGACTCCACCCTGCGTATAGGTACCAAAACTTGGAGACAAATTTCCTGTTGAATTGTAACTTGACAATCCGGATACATGGTTTTCAGGAAAATTGTCGGGAATCAGTATAACGCTTTCCGAAGCCAGGCCGGTCAGCGGCAGCAGCAGCAGCAGCATAGTGACGGCCAACAAAATGACGAGCGCGAGACGAGTTGTTTTTCCCATAATATCACCTCCTTCAGGGTGGATTAAATGCGCATTGCATTTCAGGAAACGATGCCAGCAGGCGGGTCCTGCTTTAGGCAAGCCCAATCAGAAGGCATCATTGCCCCGGTTATCTTTAGTTTGGGTATTGAACATTGCAATTTTGATTGCACTGCAAAAAGTCATTTTGTAACTTTTTGGTGAAGGATTTCATACCAATCCTTCACCGGCAACGCATATGCGTTGCGCATGCAATCGATTTGTTTCGCTGGCTGAGGCTTTTAAGACTCAGCAGCAAGCCGAAAGGCTTGCCCGGAGAGTACCTTTTGCAGCAGAATCAATTTAAATTGTCAATGTTCATTTTATTGTTAATGTAATTTTACCATATACAGGATGCAATAGACAGGCTTTTTAAAAAAAATTACATATGGGGACTTCTTGTAACGGAAGCGGATCTTGATTATAATGAAGTGGCAACTGCTGGAAACGGCAGTAACAGGCTGAACAGCAGTCGCGAAGACGGGAGCGGATCGGGAACGAATCGGGAGCGAGCGATGAGAAAGTCCGCCTGGGATGAAATGAAAAAAAAATTTCATCTTTTGTACAGGAGCCAAACGGCCGGCTCCGGATCCTGGCGCCAAACGGCCGACTCCGGACCCTGGCGCCAAACGGCCGGACGGGTGCCCTTTCGTACACGCCTCCGCACCGCAGGCTGTATCCTGATGCTGATCCTGGCAGCAGGGGCTTGCGGGGATCGGGGGAAAGATCCGTCTGCGTCCGGAAATGCCGGAAGCACGATCCGGCCGGGGTCCGCATCAACGGCCATCATGGAGCGAACCCGTGTCACTGCAGACAAAACCTTGAATACAACAGCTGCAGATGCTTCACCGGCACCCACAGACCCGACAGCCGATGAAGACAGCCCGGCCGATCAGACACATGGCGATTCAAACGGGGAAACACAGCATCAAAACGGGACTGCACAGACGGATAATGATCCAACAACCACCGGCACCCAAGGCTTCATCATTCAAACCAACCCGAAACCTTATGTTTTTCCCCGGCATATGCCCCTTCCCCCGATGCTGACGGGCAACGAGACAGTGACCATGGATATCGGCAATGTGTCCAACGGGGTGATCCGACTGCAGTACAAAGTCCCGGTTCAGAAAAAAATCAAGGTGATCATTGAAAAAGAAGGCTCCCGCTATACATACGACTTGCCGGGGGACGGATCGCAGACGATTTATCCTTTGCAGATGGGGTCCGGTACCTACTCGGTGCTGGTGGCGGAGAACATTCAGGGCTCCAGTTATGTACCGGTGTATCAGCAGAATGTGGAGGCGGCTATTGCAGATTTTCGATCACCGTACCTGAATCCCAGCCAGATCATCTGGTACACCGAGAACTCGGCGGCAGTGAAACTTGCATGGGACCTGGTGACGGGGATCGACGACAGTATACAAAGAGCGGAGGCGGTGCACCGGTATATTATCCAGAATATCCGTTACGATTATGATCGGGCAAGCAACGTTCAGCCGGGGTATATACCGGACATCGATCAGGTACTGATCCAGGGGAAGGGGATCTGTTTTGACTACGCCGCCCTGTTTGCGGCGATGATGCGGAGTTTGGATATCCCGGCGAAGCTGGTGATGGGGTACGTGTCTCCACAGAATGTATATCATGCCTGGAATGAGATTTATATCGAAGGAAAAGGCTGGATCAAGGTGGTGCATGCCCAGTTGCAGGACAAGGGATGGGCG
The DNA here is from genome assembly GCA_003535395.1 of Clostridiales bacterium. GTDB lineage: Bacteria > Bacillota > Clostridia > UBA8921 > UBA8921 > UBA8921. Next base: position 2,204 of record DOHE01000314.1, read on the forward strand.
CTTGTGGATGCTACTTTTGATGCAGCGGGTGCGGGGAGTACGGTAGGAGACGGGGGCAGATACCAGAAAACCTACGAATATTGAGATGGGGGATGGACATGGCAGTCTGGAACAAATCAGCACGAAACTACCGCAAGGGGAAGCTGCCCATGGCGGAGCTGGCCCTCTTTTGCAGGGAGACAGGTGTGATCTTAAAGTCGCGGATCCCTTTGGCGGAGGGAATGCAGCTGCTGGTAACAGAAGGGACTTACCGGTATTTGAAGGATCCGGTGAAACTCATGGCTTCCTATACGGACCAGGGAAGAAGTTTCAGCGAAGCTATGGAGAATTCCGGCGTGTTTCCGGACTACCTGCTGCAGATGGTGAAAACGGGTGAGATCACCGGGAACCTGGACAGCGTCATGGAATACCTCTCAAACTTTTATGAGAAGAGAGATTTGCTTCAGCGCAAGATCCGCTCTGCGGTGACCTACCCGCTGATCCTGTCGGTGTTGATGGCAGGAGTCATCCTTCTGCTTATTTTCAGAGTACTGCCCATGTTCAACGAAATTTTGGAATCCCTGGGAGGAGAGGTGCCGCAGTCTGCCCGCATCATTACCCGTGGGGGTATGTTTTTAAAGCAGCACCTGCTTCTGGTGCTTGGGGGCCTGTTGGGGATCGTGCTCTTGGCGGGAGTTTATGCGGCCACACCGGCGGGAAAAAGGACCATGGACCGGGCAAAGCTGAAACTGCCGGGCCTTCGGCGCATTTATGCCCGTATCCTTTCTGCCAGGATCGGGCTTGGCATGTCGATCGTGCTGGGCAGCGGCCTGGGTCCTGAAAAGGCCATGGCGATGGTGGAAGGGATCACCGGCAACAGCTATGTGGATGCGCTTGTCCGAAAGGGCGGGGACAGGGTGGGATCCGGGGAGAAACTTGAAAATGTATTCGCCGGCATGAACCTGTTCCCGGGTTTATTCATAAGGATGGTAGCTCTTGGGAACAGAACCGGAGAATTGGACCAGATGCTGCGGAAAATTGCCGATATCTATGAAACGGAAGTGGACGGGATGCTGCAGAAAATCACTTCAGCCATCGAACCGCTGCTGGTGGTGGTACTGTCTGGAGTGATCGGCATTATCCTGCTGGCGGTGATGCTGCCTCTCATCGGGATCATGTCCTCCATCGGATAGGGAGGGAAGGCTATGCAAAGAAGAAGAGCACTGCTTTGGATAATAACTGTGATCCTTTGCCTTTACCTGGGGATTGTGTTTTCGGGAATGCAGGAATTTTGGGGCGGCAATGGGCCCCGGCGCACCACCGCGCTGGAAAATGTGCTGCGCAAGGCGGCGATCCAGTGCTACGCCCTGGAGGGGGCCTATCCGCCGGACCTGGTTTATCTGAGCCGTCATTACGGCATCGTACTCGATACAGACAAATACTTTTATTATTATGAGGCTTTTTCATCCAATATCATGCCGCAGATCCGGGTATATGAAAAATGAACCGGAGAGGAGGGGAAAGGTCGATGCAGGCGGGACAAATCAAAAAGGCAGGCTTCGTACAAAAAAAAGGGAAAAGAGGATCCACTTCGGTGGAAGTGGTCCTGGTGATACTGCTGCTGGGCCTTTTTGGGGCAGCTGCATTTTCCATGGTATTTGCCGGCGGGGATGCCTATGAACGGATGACAGGGGAACGGGACCTTGCCTCCTCCCTGCGGATATCCATCTCTTATGTGAGCATGCGGATCCGGCATCACGACATTCTAGGCGCCATCCGGCTGGAGACGGGACCGGGAGGAACGGGACAAGCTCTGGTATTGAAGGATGAAATCGGATCCAAAACTTATGAAACCTGGATCTATTGTGATTCAGGCCAGTTGATGGAAGCTGTTGTGCCTTCGGGTTCGGGGGTGAACCCCGGGATGGCGTTTGCTGTAGCAGAAGTCGACAGTTTCATGCCCTGCTGGGGCGAAAAGGGCACTGAGATAATACTTACTGCAGAATGCAATGGATCGGAGGGGCCAATCCGTTATGAGACCAGAGTTGCCTTGCGTTCGAAATAGAAAAACCGGAGAACAGGGTTTTACATTGGCGGAAATGATCATATCCATCGGTGTGCTGGCTGTTACAGGGATCGTGGTGCTGAACCTGTTTCTCACAGCCCGTACCCTGGACAGGAAGGCGATGGAACTGGACAGAAGTGTGCTGCTTGCTTCGGGCATGATTGAAGCGTTCAAAGCAGGGGAGGATTCCCTGGATTTTCAGCAGCACGAATGGATGGCCCGGTCGGTCGTCAGCCAGCAGCCGGATGGCTGGACGGCCATCCTGACGTATAATGAAGCGTGGGAGACGGCGAAAACAGAGGAAGACATTTTATTTTCCGTCACTGTCACCTGTACCCGGGATCCGGGTGCAGATCCGGCCGGCTATTGGAGGATCCGGGTGAAAGTGGAGAGAGAAAAGCCGTATTATCCTGAAAAAGTAGGGGAAAGATTGTACAGCCTGGATGGAGCGGCTTTCTTCCCTGCGGAGATCGGGAAAGAAGGGGGTGTTGTATGAACCGGCAAAGAGGCAGTTCGTCCGTTCTGGTTATTTTTATGATGCTGATGCTGTCTGTGTTTGGTACCCTTGCCCTCATGTCCTCCCATGCGGGACTGAAACTGGCCGGAAAGCATGCCCAATGGATCGGAAAGGTACATACATTGGACGCAAGAGGGACAGAAACGCTCGCCCGGATCTGGTCAGCTGTTTTCCAGACCCGGCAGAGTGGAACATCGGTGCAGGAGGTTCTCAACGGAGGAGATTTTCCTTTTCCGCTAGCGGTATCTGCGGTTCAGGACAAGCTGCAGGTAGATTTCGCTGTTCGTGAAGACACAGGTGACAGCGGCAGCACCAGCGCCGGCAGCACCAGCGCCGGCAGTACCAGCGCCGGCAGTACCAGCGCCG
>DOHE01000167.1:0-2315 GCA_003535395.1 Clostridiales bacterium
GGCAGGGCATATCCGCAGGGTACCTGGAACAGGTATTTTCCACCCTGCGAAAAGCCGGACTGGTGAAAAGCATCAAAGGTGCGCAGGGGGGATACACTCTTGCGGGCAAGCCATCGGAGATCCGGGTCGGTACAGTTTTGCAAGCATTGGAAGGAAGCCTTTCGGTGTTGGATGAGGATACGGGCGCAGGGGATGCACAGGATCCCATCCGGCGCACCCTGAAGGTCAAGGTTTGGGATGCTATGGACGAACGGATCCAGGATATCGTAGATCGAATGCGGCTTGAAGAACTGGCAGACGCCTACGAAAGAATGAAAGAGAATCAGACAGGAATGTACCATATCTGAAGCGGATGAAGGGAGACAAGAACATGAGTGAGAAGAAATTGAAGTTCGAGACCCTGCAGGTGCACGCAGGACAGAAAGCGGATCCGGCCACCGGATCCAGGGCAGTGCCTATTTATCAGACCACATCCTACGTTTTTGAAAATGCGGACCATGCAGCGGATCTGTTTGCCCTCAAGACTCCGGGAAATATCTACACCCGGATCATGAATCCTACCACTGACGTGTTTGAACAGCGCATGGCAGCTCTTGAAGGGGGAGCTGGAGCTCTGGCGGTGGCGTCCGGGTCGGCAGCCATTACCTATGCCATCCTGAACATCGCGGGCTGCGGGGACGAAATTGTTTCAGCCAGCACTCTTTATGGCGGTACATACAATCTGTTTTCCTCCACCCTTCCCCGTCTGGGGATCAAAACCGCATTCGTAGACCCGGATGAACCGGAAAACTTTCACAAGGCCATCACGGCAAAAACCAAAGCCCTGTATATCGAGACGATCGGCAACCCCGGCATCAACCTGGTGGATATTGAGCAAGTGGCAGCCATCGCCCATGAAAACGGGATCCCCCTTATCGTGGACAATACCTTTGGCACGCCGTATCTCATACGGCCCATCGAATACGGAGCGGATATTGTGGTGCATTCTGCAACCAAATTCATCGGAGGCCATGGGACTTCCATTGGCGGTGTAATTGTGGATGCAGGCCGGTTTGACTGGGCAGCCAGCGGAAAGTTCCCCGGATTCACGGAGCCGGATCAAAGCTATCATGGTCTGGTGTATTCCCGGGATCTGGGAGCGCTGGCATTCATCTTGAAGGCCCGGGTCCAGCTGCTCCGGGATACGGGTGCCGCCCTCAGTCCCTTTAACGCTTTCCTGCTGCTGCAGGGACTGGAGACATTGTCCCTGCGGGTGGAGCGGCACGTAGCCAATGCGAAGAAGATCGCTGTGTTTCTTCAAAATCATCCCCAGGTCACATGGGTGAATTATCCGGGCCTTCCGGAGAACAAATACCATGCGCTTGCGGAAAAGTATCTGCCCAAAGGCTGCGGTTCGATTTTTACTTTTGGCATCAAGGGCGGGCTGGCAGCCGGGAAGGAATTTATCAACAGTCTGGAGCTTTTTTCCCTCCTGGCCAATGTAGCGGATGCCAAATCCCTGGTGATCCATCCGGCCAGTACCACCCATGCGCAGTTGTCCGAGGCGGACCAGCGGGCATCCGGCGTAACGCCGGACATGATCCGCATTTCCATCGGCATTGAGGACGCGGACGACTTGATCGAAGATCTCGACCAGGCACTTAATCATGCGGCGAAAAACACATTCATTTAAGCAAGATATCATCATGTTTTTCGTTGCAGTATTAAAAAGGCTTCCAACTGACTGCTGTCTTCGCATATGAACAGGATTCGTATCATGAAGGATGGGAGGATTAACATGGCAAATATTGCAAAAAGTTTGCCCGAACTCATCGGGAAAACCCCGCTGCTGGAACTGAACGGTTTCCGCCGAAAATTGGAGATCCATACCAGGATGCTGGCCAAATTGGAATATTTCAACCCCGGCGGCAGCATCAAGGACCGGCTTGGAGAAGCTCTGATCCGGGACGGGGAGGAGAGGGGACTAATCGGCCGGGATACAGTGATTATCGAACCCACCAGCGGGAACACCGGGATCGCTTTGGCGTTTGTTGCGGCGGCCAGAGGATACCGGCTGATCCTGACCATGCCCGAAACCATGAGCCTGGAGAGGCGGAGTCTTTTAAAAGCTCTGGGAGCGGAGCTGGTTTTGACCCCAGGAGATCAAGGGATGCGGGGAGCGATCAACAAAGCTCTGGAACTGGGACGATCCATTGAAAATTCCTACATTCCCCAGCAATTCAAAAATCCGGCCAATCCGGAAATCCACCGGCACACTACTGCAGAAGAAATCTGGCTGGATACGGACGGGACAGTTGATATCTTTGTGGCAGGGG
>DOHE01000167.1:2362-4365 GCA_003535395.1 Clostridiales bacterium
AGATCCAGGGCATCGGTGCCGGCTTTGTGCCCGATGTGCTTAACCGGTCTGTGATCGATGAAATCATTGCGGTCAAAACAGAGGAAGCTTATGAAACGGCCAGGGAATTGGCAGTCACAGAGGGATTGCTGGTGGGGATCTCCTCCGGCGCTGCTGCATTTGCCGCTGTACAGGTTGCCCGCCGCCTGGAGAATGCAGGCAAAACCATTCTGGTCATCCTGCCCGACGGGGGTGAGCGCTACCTGTCCACCCCTCTGTTCCAGGTTGCGCCATGAAAATATCCACCCGGGGAAGATATGCACTGGAAGCCTTGCTGGATCTGGCGCTCCATGCGGGGATGGAAACGGAGCAGTTGAGTCGGGTCGCCCGGCGGCGAGGCCTGTCAGAAAATTATCTGGAGCAGATCTTCATGGTTCTTAAGGAACACGGGATCGTAGAGAGCACCCGGGGGGCCCGGGGGGGATACCGGCTGGTCAAAGCCCCGGAGTGCATCACGGCCGGGGAAGTGCTCCGTGCCCTGGAAGGCCCCCTCGCTCCGGTAGCCTGCGTGACGTCAGACCCCTCCCGACCTGCCTGCAGCCGAATGGGAAAATGCGTGACCCGTGCTCTTTGGATCCGGATTATGGAGGGTCTGGATGAAGTTACAGATACCGTAACTCTCCGGGATCTGGCGGAATTTGCCTTAAGTCAGCCAGCCCAGCAGCAGGGCGGCGTCGGGCTGGAGGAAGGTGCCGGACAATATGAGATATAGCGCCGGCTGTGATTCGCTGGCTGCAGCCCTCAAGACGAAGATTCAGGCCTCTTTTCCGGCTTTGTCACATCGGAACTTCAGGCTGTTCTGGGGTGGGCAGTGCGTCTCACTGGTTGGCACCTGGATGCAGAATATTGGCCAGTCCTGGCTGGTACTGCAAATGACCTCCTCTTCCTTCAAGCTGGGGCTTGTGACTGCTATGCAATACCTGCCTCTGCTTATGTTTTCTCTGTTTGCAGGCACACTGGCGGACAGGTTCAGCAAGAGGAAAGTGCTGATTGTTACCCAGACTTCTTTAGCGGTGCTGGCTGCCATCCTGGCTACACTTACCACTACAGGAGTCGTGCAGTACTGGCATGTTGTGTTGCTGGCCTTTGCATTGGGAGTGGTGAACACCCTGGATATTCCTCCCCGCCAGTCTTTCATTATCGAACTGGTAGGACGGGAAGACCTGATGAATGCCATTGCCCTCAATTCCACCGTTTTCAACCTGGGCCGCATCATCGGCCCGGCAGTGGCGGGTCTGCTCATCGGACTGCTGGGGATCGGAATCTGCTTTTACTTNNTAAATGCGCTGAGTTTTCTTGCAGTCATCACCGGTATCCTGCTGATCCGTTTGCCTGCTTTGGATCCGGCCGCTGCAGTTAACTCCGGAGAATTTTTTTCCGGGACGCTTCGCCAAATCAGAGACGGAGTCCGGTATGCGCTGCGTGTGCCCCTGATTTTCTTCACTTTGGTGCTGATGGCTTTTCTTAGCATCTTTATTATGAATTACAATGTGCTGGTGCCTGTATACGCCAGAGAGATCCTTTTTCAGAATTCCACCGGCTACGGTCTGCTGATGACCGTCATGGGGGCAGGTTCCATGATGGCCGCACTGTCTCTGGCGACCCGGGGCAAAAGCCCTCCCAGACCGGGGATCCTGTTGCTGGGGGCGTTCGGCATGTCGGCGACCCTGCCGTTTCTGGGACTCAGTCACAGCTACCTGCTGTCCTGCATGATTTTGTTTGCTCTGGGGTTTTTCACCATCATTTTTTCCGCTTCCGCCAACACATTGATCCAACTCAACTCGGATAATGACAAGCGGGGCAGGGTCATGAGCATGTACACCCTGGTTTTCGGGGGAGTAACCCCTATTGGAAGCCTGTATGCCGGAAGGCTGGCGGAAACAGCCGGGATATCCGCGAGCCTGCTGGTAAGCGGAGCCATCGGTTTTACCGGTACGCTGCTGTTCGCCGCCATCATGCGCAGG
>DOHE01000327.1 GCA_003535395.1 Clostridiales bacterium
CTGAAAAAGAATGATTTATTGCACTACGCAGAATATTTTGAAATATCTGGGCGCAGTCAAATGAATAAAGAGAAGCTTGGCAGCGAACTATACAGGCACATTTCATATGCCGGATATTTGGAAAATACTTTGCTTGCTGCAACCCAGGAGGAGCTTGTGATTTTCAGAAAGCTGCTGGAGGTGCCTTTTTCTGAAAAAGGCATAGACATCACCTACGGAAAACTCCGGTATTTAACGGCAATGGGTGCTGTTTTTCTGTTCCGGCAGAAAAACACGATTTATATGGTTATTCCGGAAGAAATCAAGGAATCATATAGACAGATCGATCAAGGAAGCTTTGAACAAACGCATCATAAAATCAATGAGATCCATCAGTATATTCTGGCGATGACGAACCTGTATGGAGCCTTTTCATCAAAGCTGCTGCTGGGAGTCTATAATCAGCAAAATAAAAATCATAAGAAGATGAGCTTTCCGGAGTGCATGGATATCATCGATAGACTTGCTGTGAGACAGCAGTATTTTTATATTTACTGCGGACATATTATCAGTGACTACTATGAACTGCCTGAAATGGAGGAAGAACTGGACCAAATGCTCATGGAGAGAAAGGGAAAGCCGTTCTATATCCCGAAAAAGAGTGAGCTTTTAAAATACGCTGACAGTTTATACGAATATGAAACACCTGAATTTGATCTGCTTAAAAATTTCGTCTACACAAAATTGAAGTTGGGGCAGAGAAAGGCTCAGATTTTTCTGGATGGCATAAGATATTCATGCGCTATAGGAAAATCCATTGAGATGATTGTGGAAGATGCAAACATGCATGGAGTCGTCTTTGAGGGAATGGGGCAGGTGAATGAGTTTTTACAGCTTGTCACTGAGTTATCCAATAATAGCCGGCTTTGGGTCAATGGAGGCCATACACCCAGGGAAATGTATGAAAAGTACGACAAGTACGACAAGCCAAACCTGCGCCCCTTGCCCTAAGAGCATGCTTTTACAGGTGAATCGAACAAAATAAAGAGGTAGAAAAATGTATAAACAACTCTTGACGAAGAAATTCTTTCAGGATCCGGATGAAACTTATGACCAGGGTCCGCTGCTTGCCCTGCACGAACTGAATTCCCGCTTTTATCAAAAATGAGATGCACATGGAGATGGCCTATTGCATATGACAATCCCCACTTCGAGCATTGACAACTTAAACCGCAATTGTATCACCGGCGACCGGGATCATCTGCTGGTACGGATCCGGGAGGCCATCCGGATGGCGGGGAAAATCGACATCATCGTGGCTTTTCTGATGGAGTCGGGGGTGCGCCTCCTGGAAAATGACCTGATAAGCGCGGTGGAACGGAAGGTCCCGCTGCGGATCCTGTGCGGCAATTACATGAACATCACGCAGCCGGAGGCGCTGTATCTGCTGAAGGATGCGCTGGGGGAGGCGATGCGGCTCCACTTTTACAATGAGCCCCGCCGGTCCTTCCATCCCAAAGCCTACATCTTCCACAGCCGGCAGGAGGGGCGGGGAGAGGTGTTCATCGGGTCTTCCAACCTCTCCCGGTCGGCGCTGACAGACGGGATCGAGTGGAATTACCGGTTGAGCTCGGAGCAGCACCCGGGGGATTACCAGTATTTTACCCGAACGTTCGAGGATCTGTTCCAGCACCATTCTGTCGAGGTGGATGATCCGGTGCTGCGGCGCTACTCCAGGAACTGGCGCCGGCCGCAATTCATCGCAGAGCTGGAGCGGCTGGAATACGGAAAGACAGATCTTCTGGAAGAAGAAAGCCTGGATAATCAAACAGCCACACTCCAGGAACCGGGCGCTGTCAGGACATCTTCCGTTGATCATGGGGAGACAGCGGGGGCGTATGAAGCGATCCATTATCCACAGCCGATGGGGCCGCAGATCGAGGCATTGTATGAGCTGAAGCAGACGAGGCGGAACGGGTGGGACAAGGGGCTGGTCGTCGCGGCCACCGGGGTGGGAAAGACGTATCTGGCGGCTTTTGATTCCAGGGATTATCCAAGGGTGCTGTTCGTGGCCCACCGGGAGGAGATCCTCACCCAGGCGGAGCAGACGTTCAGGTCGGTCCGCCCTCGGTCCGTGACAGGCTTCATCACCGGATCCCGAAAGACCTGGACCCCGCAGACCGACATCCTGTTTGCCACGGTGCAGACCCTGGGAGCGGTCTGCAGCACCCTCTTTGCTTCCGATGCCTTCGACTATATCATTGTGGACGAATTCCACCACGCGGTGGCCGGCAGCTATCAGAAGGTGCTGGCCCACTTCCGGCCCCGCTTCCTGCTGGGACTCACCGCCACTCCGGAACGCCTGGACAATCAGGATGTGTTTGCCCTCTGTGATTACAATCTGGTCTATGAGATCCGGTTGAAAGAGGCCATCAACAAGGGCCGGCTGGTGCCCTTCCGGTATTACGGCATCTATGATGACACCACAGATTACAGTGTCATCGAAATACATAACGGAAAATACGATGAAACCCAACTGGAGGAAGCCCTCAGCATCCATCGCCGTGCGGAGCTAATCCTGCAGAAATACAGGGATTTCGCGAGCCGGCGCGCGCTGGGCTTTTGCGTGAGCCGCCGGCATGCCCAGTTCATGGCGGACCATTTCAACCGGCAGGGGGTCCCGGCGGCGGCGGTAGTGAGCGGCGGATCTCCGGGAAACCGGGAGGAAAGCCTGGAAGGCCTGAAA
>DOHE01000073.1 GCA_003535395.1 Clostridiales bacterium
ACGGTGGAAGCCATCAATCATGCCAAAGCCGCCAACGTGACTATCATTATAGCCATCAACAAGATCGACAAACCGGATGCCAACCCGGATCGGGTCAAGCAGCAGCTTACGGAACATGGTCTGCTGACGGAAGACTGGGGCGGGGATACCATTGCAGTAAATGTATCGGCCAAGAAGGGCACCAATATCGACCAACTGCTGGAAATGGTGCTGCTGGCAGCGGATATGCTGGAACTGAAAGCCAATCCGTCCAGGCAGGCCAAAGGAACCATTATCGAAGCCAGTCTGGACAAGAGCCGGGGTCCGGTGGCCACGGCGCTGGTACAGCGGGGGACTTTGAATGTAGGAGACTCTGTAGTTACCGGAACTACGGTGGGCAGGATCCGCGCCATGGTGGACGACAAAGGGCAGGCGATCCGCTCCGCAGGTCCTTCCACGCCCGTGGAGATTTTAGGCTTGCCGGATGTTCCTGAGGCCGGGGAGATTTTTTACGCCATCAAGGATGAGAAAATTGCCCGTCAGCTGGCGGAGAAGCGCCGCATGAAGCAGCGGGAACAGGCCATCGGTCCGGCTTCCGTATCTGCCAAAGTATCCCTGGATGACCTGTTCACTCAGATCAACGAGGGGAAGGTCAAGGAACTTAACATCATCGTCAAAGCGGACGTGCAGGGTTCTGTGGAAGCGGTGAAACAGTCCCTGGAAAAGTTGAGCAGCGACCAGGTAAAGGTACGCATTATCCATGGGGGTGTAGGTGCGGTCACCGAATCGGATGTGACGCTGGCTTCAGTTTCCAATGCCATCATTATCGGGTTTAATGTGCGACCGGGTGCAAATGTGCAGGAGATTGCCCAGGATGCCGGAGTGGATATGCGGATGTACCGGGTGATCTACAATGCTATTGAGGATATCCAGGCGGCCATGAAGGGCATGCTGGAACCGGAATACAAGGAAGTGGTGCTGGGCCGCGCAGAGATCCGCCAGACGTTTAAAGTGTCCGGCATCGGAACGGTGGCCGGCTGTTATGTGACCGACGGCAAAATCACGCGCAGTGCCAGGATCCGGATCGTGCGCAACGGCATCGTGGCCCATGAAGGGGCCATTGCTTCACTGAAGCGGTTCAAGGATGATGCCAGGGAAGTAGCTCAGGGATTCGAATGCGGGATCACCCTGGAGAAATTTAATGATATCAAAGAAGGCGATGTGATAGAAGCCTTTGCAATGGAGAAGATAGAGACGTGAACCGGACCCGGCTCCGGACAGGGAGTGGTTTCATGGACCGAACAGCAAGAATCGCTGAAGAAATAAAAAGGGAAGTCAGTGCTCTCATACAGCATGGCATCAAGGATCCCCGCCTGGGTGAAGTAGTGAGCATCACCGGAGTTACGGTCACCCGGGATCTCAGGCATGCCCGGATCCTGGTGAGTGTATTGGGCGGGGAGGAAAGACGAAAAGAAGTGCAGCAGGCCCTGGCCAGCGCTTCCGGCTATATCCGGAGGGAAATCGGAACACGCATCCGGCTAAGGTATGTACCGGAGTTTCATTTTGAAATGGACGATTCCATCGAGCACGGGATCTATATATCAAAACTCATCGACAAGGTGACGAGAGGTGACGGGAATGGGGACTGACATTCCCCTGAAGGAGCTGGGGCAGGCAGTGATGCAGCCGGCCAGCCTTGTGCTGCTTCCCCATGTGGACCCGGATGGAGATACCCTTGCCTCCTGTGTTGCACTGGCCCTGGCCTTGGAGAAGGCGGGAAAGAAGGTTCGCGTACTGACGGAGAACGGCATCCCCCGGATCTATGAACTGCTGGAGAAAACAGGTACCCTGCTGCACCTTAATCAAACCCCCGGAGCTCTTGACCAGCAGGATGCCTGTGCGGTTGCCGTTGACGCCGGGTCCCTGGAAAGGCTGGGCAGGCGCAAGATCCTCCTGCTTGGGGCGGAATGCAGTCTCAATATCGATCATCACCGCACCAATACCCGATTTGCCCAAAGAAATCACGTGGATATCCGGGCTTCTTCCACAGGAGAGATCATCTGCAACCTGATTCACATGCTTATGATCCCTTTGGATCCGGACATCGCTACAGCGCTTTATATCGCCATTTCTACCGATACCGGCGGTTTCAGGTTCGGGAACACCACTCCGGAGACTCACCGCATTGCAGCGGATCTGCTTAAGACCGGGTTGACTATGGAGATTTCTGAGCTTAGCCGGCTGCTGTTTGAAAGGACCACCCCCGCCAAGACACTGCTAATGGGGCATACCGCAGGAAACATCAGGTTTTATGGGGGCGGACGGATCGCGTTGTCTGTGATCACTCAGCAGGAAATGGAAGAGATCGGGGCTTCGGACGAGGACTGCGAAGGCCTGGTGAATATTGGCAGGAATATTCAGGGAGTCGAGGTTTCGGTGTTTATGCGGCAACGCCCGGATGACACCGTCAAAGTCAATCTGCGCTCCAACGAGTATATCGATGTAAGTGCGGTCTCCACCCGATTTGCAGGGGGAGGGCATTCCCGGGCAGCGGGATTTACCTGGACCGGCGACACGGACAAGCTGATCCCCCTCCTGGTCGAACAGCTTGAGAAAGAGCTTGAAAAAGAGCTTGAGAAAGGGCTGGGAACGGAACAGTAATGATGTTTGACGGTGTTTTGAATGTGTTGAAACCCCCCGGGATGACTTCCTTTGACGTGGTGGCATGGGTCAGGCGGCAGATGGAAGGGATCCGCACAGGCCATACAGGCACGCTGGATCCTTCTGCAGCCGGAGTGTTGCCCATATGTACCGGAAAAGCCACCCGCGCCGCGGATCTGCTTTCAGCCTCGGACAAGTGTTATCGGGCGGAAATGACTCTTGGGATCACGACGGATACCCTGGATGGGGACGGGCGGATCCTTTCGACGATGACACCGGACGTTTCAGAAGAAAGCATCCGGCATGTCCTGGCCGGGATGGAAGGCCCCCAAATGCAGGTTCCGCCCATGTACTCCGCAGTACAGACCGGAGGGGTCCGACTGTATGAACTGGCGCGGAAGGGACAGGAAGTGGAGCGGAGCCCCCGGTTGATCGTGATCTACAGCCTTAAGCTGCTTTCCGTGCGGGGTCCGAAAGTCATGTTTGATGTGGAATGCAGCAAGGGAACCTATGTGCGCAAGCTTTGCGCTGATCTGGGAGACAGGTTGGGCTGCGGTGCGTACATGTCCTTCCTGCTGCGGCTGCGCACCGGAGTTTTCCGGCTGGAGGATGCATGCACGCTGGAAACCGTCAGCAGCTTAAAGGCAGAGGGTCGACTGGCCGAGGCGGTGATGCCGCTTAAGGAAGCATTATCGGGGCATAGAGGGGTCGTGCTGGCGGAAGAACAGGCTGCCTATTTTACTTCAGGGGGTCCGGTGACCCTCCGCCCGGACGATCAAGGAAAATGCGGAGATATACGGACAATAAAGAATGGGGATCTACTGCTGATATACGGTCCGCGGGGGGAATTGCTGGGATTCACGAAGGATCTTACCGATGCAGGCAACGGCAGGATGATCATCAGGAAAAGGAAGATTTTTGCATGAGGGTGATCTATGGCAGCGCCAACCTGCCGAATGACGTCGTAAAGGCGGGCACGGTTGCAGGGCTGGGATTTTTTGATGGTTTTCACAGGGGACATGCCCTGATTCTGGGCAGGGTGATGGAAGAAGCCCTGAGACGGGGAGCTTCGTCCATGCTTTATACATACATGGAGAGGCCGGAGAAGGTGATCCGGGGTACGGATACGCCGCTGCTCATGAGTCTTGAGGCCAAAATCCGGTATTTGACAGAACGGGGGCTGGACATCCTGTGCCTGGAAGTATTTGACAGCTCCTATGCAAAGATGTCGCCGGAGAGCTTTGTCGGTGACTTGCTGGCCGCAAGGCTCAATGCCAGAGCCGTCGTAGCGGGGTTCAACTACACCTTCGGGGACCGCGGTTCAGGGGATATTGACCGCTTGAAACAGCTTGGAAAATGCTTTGGCATCGATATATTTATCGTACCTCCGCTGACCATGGACAATGAGGTGGTGAGCAGCACCCTGATCCGGAAATATATCTATGAGGGGGACATGGAACGGGCAGCCCGCATGCTGGGCCGCCTGTACACCGTGGAGGGAGAAGTGCGCCCGGGCAGGAAAATCGGACGCCGCATTGGTTTTCCAACAGCCAATATCACCATCGACCCCANNCTCCCAGCCAGTCCCTGCCGGCCAACGGCGTGTACCTTACCGTTACCCGCATCGACGGGATCCTGTACCCAAGCGTGACAAACGTGGGTATCAATCCCACGGTGGCAGAGGACGCAGATGACGGGACAACCGATGTGCCGGGTGAAGCAGATCCGCCAAGCCGGAAAACACACCACCCGCATCCTATGCACCGGCACCTGCTGCGACTGGAAACACATATTCTGGATTTTAACAAGGAAATCTATAAAAAGAACATCGAAGTATCTTTTATCCGAAAAATACGCGAAGAAATCAGGTTTTCCAGCGAACGGCAGCTGGCAGAACAGATCGCTGCGGATATAAGTCATGCGAGACAGGCTTTCAAAACCTTCGGGGAGGACGGACCATGGATATCCGGCATATAAGCACGAGTAAGTTCAAGACCAGCACGATCAGCTTTATTTTTGAGGATTTGCTCATACGGCAGCATGCGCCGGGAAATGCCCTGGTTCCCATGGTACTGCGCCGGGGAAGCGCCCGTTTTCCGGTCCAGGTGGATATTTCCCGTGAACTGGAACGGCTGTACGGCACCACATTCGGCTTCGAGATTTTTAAGCGGGGCAACCGGCAGTTCATCCATTTCAACATGGAGTATCTGGCTGACCGGTTCGCCGGCGGACAGGATCCAAAGGATCAAAAGGGGCAGCTTTTCCGGGAAGTGAACGGACTGATGACGGAGATGCTAAAAAACCCGCTTCTTCCGGAAAATGGCCTGTTCCGGAGAGACTATGTGGAACAGGAGCGGGAGAACCTGGTTAAACTCATTGAAAGCCGGCTCAATGACAAGAAACAGTATGCCATGGACCGTTGCCTTGAGGAGATGTGCAAAGGGGAGCCCCATGCCATCGATGAACTGGGAACCGTGGAAGATGCCTCCCGCCTGGATCCGGCTGCGGCATTTGGCCGTTATCTGCATATGCGCGACGGGATGCCCCTGACCGTATACCTCACCGGAGAGATGGATGATTCCATGAAGCAGGAGATCAAAGCCGAATGGGAGGAACCAAACCGCCCGGAACATGGACCCCTCCTTCACGCTCCGGCTGCACTTTCCGCAAAGGTACGGGAA
>DOHE01000117.1:0-432 GCA_003535395.1 Clostridiales bacterium
TGGTGGTTCCGCGGTAAACGTCCAGCACATAGGAGATGGACTGGAACGTATTGAAAGACACCCCGATGGGAAGAGGGATGTTAAGCAGCGGGATCTGCGTGCCCAGCAAAAGGTTGATATTGGAAATGAAGAAATCGCTGTATTTGAAAAATATCAGGATGGCCAGGTTGATGAACAGATCGATGAGCAAAAAGAGTTTCCTCTTTCGCCAGTCGTCCCGGTACCGATCCATCTTCCTGCCGCATACATAGTCCACCACGGAGAGAAAGAGCATGACAAACACATACCGGACTTCCCCCCAGGCGAAAAACAGCAGGCTTGCCACCAGCATGACCAGGTTCTTCAGTTTCTTGGGGGCAATGTAATATATAAGGATCAAAACGGGCAAAAAGTAAAACAGAAATGAAATACTGCTAAAAACCATGGTTCCTC
>DOHE01000117.1:439-3698 GCA_003535395.1 Clostridiales bacterium
GATTCCTGGGCGGCAAGGGGATTTTGTATTGAACAGCCCAAGGCTGGTAAAAATATAATGTAGAGGCGGGTCCCGCTTGGACAGCATCACGGCGGAGCCGCCACCAGCAGAATCAAAATCGGGAATTATGGAAAGGGATCAGGCATGAACATCAAACGCGGGGATATTTTTTATGCCGACTTAAGCCCTGTGGTCGGCTCAGAGCAGGGGGGCACCCGACCGGTACTTATTGTCCAGAATGATACAGGCAACAAATTCAGCCCTACGGTCATCGCTGCGGCGATCACATCCCAGGTGAACAAAAACCGGCTGCCCACCCATATCAACCTGGAAGGAGAGGTATACGGTCTTTCCCGGGATTCAGTCATCCTGCTGGAACAAATCCGGACGATCGACAGGAAGCGCCTCAAGGAAAAAATCGGGCACCTGGACACGGCAATGATGGGGAAAGTCAACAGTGCCCTCAATGTAAGTTTTGGATTGACTGCGCAATGACAGCGGGGATATAATGACATGGAACGGAGGGACTTCCATGTCAAAACCAGTTGGTCCCGGCATGAAAGCCGGTTTGGCTGTTTTTGGGCTTC
Source organism: Clostridiales bacterium (assembly GCA_003535395.1). Taxonomy (GTDB): domain Bacteria; phylum Bacillota; class Clostridia; order UBA8921; family UBA8921; genus UBA8921. The sequence continues at coordinate 1,027 of DOHE01000117.1, forward strand.
TGCTTTTTTTGTTTGGGATACATATCGTCAATGGCGCGCTGGCCAATCCGGGAACAGATGCGGACCCCATCGTAGCCAAAAGCTATGTGGATGAAAAATTCACCCAATCCCAGCAGCAGGTGCAGACGCTGCAACAGCAGGTGCAGACAATGCAGCAGCAGGCACAGACACTGCAGCAGCAGGTGCAGACGTTGCAGCAGCAGTTGGCCGGTCTTCCTTCCGGCAGTGGATCCGGACAATATGCAGTTTTAAACCTCAAGGCCGGACAAAAACTGCTGACAGGAGAAAACACAGAGATCATCGTGCGCACCGGAACATGCAAAGCCATCTCCGGGACACAGGGAAATATGGCCGATCTTACTTCGGACAATGCCAATGACCTGCCGGCGGGCACGGCGATTCCCAATAACCATTTGATCTTTTCATCGCGTCAGGACGGGCGGGGGATTTTAACAGAATCTGCAGAATCATGGGTCGTGGTGAGAGGGACCTACACTCTTCCGTAATCCCAGTCGGATCCTAAGCACAAGGAAAGCAAACCGGGGCAGATCCAGCATACGGATCAGCCGTTTGGGCTGCCTGAGCAGCCGGTACAGCCATTCAAGGCCATGATCGCGGAAGAAGGCGGGGGCGAGCCTTGCTTTTCCTGCATATACATCCAGACTGCCGCCGACACCCATGCAGATCCGGGCATTCAAATACTCCCGGTTGCGGAAGATGAAAGATTCCTGTTTCATCTTTCCCAGGGCCACCAGCAGCAGGTCCGGGGCAGCAGCGGCGATGGCGCTGACCACGTCCGGCTCTTCCAGTTCATTGAAAAAGCCGTCCCGGGTCCCGACGATCCGGATCCAGGGGTACCGGCGCTTGAGGTTGAGTGCGGCTTCTTCGGCAATGCCGGGCCTGGCGCCAAGCAAGTAGAGGCTCAAAGCATTATCCGGGGCATGCGCCATAAAACGATCACCGGCATGCGCCATAAAACGGTCAGCCAGGTCCACTCCGGGGACCTTGCCGGGCAGAGGGGTCTTGAGTATTTTCCCTGCCAGAACCACACCCGCTCCATCTGCCACACAAAGATCCGCGGATTTCAGGATCTCCCTGAACCAGGAGGTGCGCCAGGCTTCCATGAGGATTTCCGCGTTGGGTGTAAACACCATGTGACAGCGGTCTTCAAGCAGGAATCGGTTCAGGCATGCGATCGCGCCATCCATATCCACTGCATCGATGGGGATCCCGGTGATCAGCCGGGTCATGCGTTCAGGCCCCTGGTTCAATCCGGTTTTTGGAATGGGTTCGGGTTCCATGGATCAGGCCTCCGTGAAAAGGGGATTTGAATCCAGAAGTTCCAACGCGAGATCGGCGCTGTATGCGGCTTTTTCTGCCAATCGTGGAACTTCAGCTCCGATTTTTGTCTTTATGACGGCATAGTCCTGCATGACCCGGTCCAGAATGCCGATCAGCTCTTCCCGGGTCACGCGGTCTACAGGAGGGGTGATGTATTTTCCAAGCCCCAGGGATTCCATGAAGGCGTTGATTTTAGGTTCATAGGCAATGCCGATCATGGGGATCCGGGCATTCGCGGAATAGATCAGGGTATGGAGTCGCATGCCCAGGATCACTTCCATTTTTCCGATGATGCCCAGCAGTTCGGGCACAGAATACTTATTGCGGATAATGTTCGAGGGAGCTTTCATCCTGGAAACGGTCCGTTCCAGCCAGGGAATGTCATCCGGGTACTGCATGGGGATCAATACCGGGATCAGCCCGTATTTTTCACATGCATAATCCGCCAGTCCTGCCACTGCGGTTGAATAATCCTCGAATCTGTGCCAGTGGCGGAGGGATATGCCGATGTAGCGCTGTCCGGGGTGCAGGTGTTCCTCCTTCATCAGCTGTGCGNNCGGGTCCGCTGTGATCTCCACCCGCGGTCGGGTGATCCCCAGGTTGACCAGTTCCTGACGGGAAAGATTCTCCCGCAGGGTGATGAGATCGATCCGGTTCACGACCCGGGCCGTAAGCAGCTGGTTGGCTTTCTTATGGATGGGACCGATCCCTGAAGCGTAGAACATGATTTGAAGGTGCATCAGCCGGGCCAGCCAGGTCACACCCAGATAATAGACCAGGGAGCGCGTGCTGGTATCATCCTGCAGCAGATTGCCGCCACCGTAGATAAAAAGCCGGGATCTGCGCAGTGCCCGTATAATTTTGAGCGGATTGTACCGGTTGGCGCTGTCTACGTTGTAATTCACCCGGGTTTCCCCGGGATTGGCGGAAAGAACCAGCAGGTTAAGGTCCGGCCGGATCTGCAGCAAATTCTGTACGATCGCCATGAGGATGGCGTCGTCTCCGCTGTTTTTAAATCCGTAATATCCGGACAACACCATGTCATACCGTTTTCCTGTATCTCTTTCCCGTTTTGCCTGGGAATCCAGCCGGGTATAGATGTCCATCTGAGATTTGCACATGCTCTCAAGGGAAAAATGATCCCTGGCTTTACGGCCCAGGGCATTGCCCAACTGCCGGGCTTTTTCCGGGTTCAGGATCATGTTTTCCAGCAGCATGGAAAGCTGCATCCAGTCACCGGCAGGGAACAAAAAACCGGTTTTGCCGTGTTCGATCAAATCGGCAATCCCGCCCACATCCGTGCTGATGGTAGGAATATAGTAATAGGCTCC
>DOHE01000044.1 GCA_003535395.1 Clostridiales bacterium
AATCTCTGCAGATGCAATATCATGATCATATTGTATGCTGGTGATCCTGCCCGCAGAAAAAAGATAGGGTTCATAGGAAAAAGTAAAATTTTTGTAGACGATCCGCTGGCATCCCCGGTCCCGGATGCACCCGCCGAAGGATGCAGATTCGTTGCCGACCCAGCCGCCATGCCGGGTGATAACGATTTCAGCACCATTGCCGTCGATCACCAGATCCGATGCATTTTGTAAATCAATAAAATAATCCGGGGCCACAGTATATCTTCCGCGTTCAAAAATCACCCGGGCTGGGGCATGGCTCACAGCCTCCTGCATGATCCGGTTTATGGTCTGCATGTCTGATCCAAGAGGAACGATATAGGCGGCAGTCGGTTCCAGGATACGGATGGGCTGCGGTTCCGTATGTACCGATTTGCCGCCGTCTTTGCTGCCATCTTTGCCAACTGACCAGACCCGCCACCAATAGAGGCCCGGTTCCAGTTCTTCATAGGGGACATATCGGCAGACCTCAGAGCTGACGTTCCCTGCCGCCTGGATCTGCTTGAAATTTTTGTCTAAGGCAATCTCCACCTGATATTCCGCTGCTCCCGGGGCTTCTTCCCATAGAAAATCCGGGTTAGGTACAATCGTTGCGGGGATGCCTTCAAGGTTTGATTGATCCGTTTTCACGTTTCCCTCCTGCCCGGCCGATTTGCCGGTCATCGATCCTGTACTGCTTCCTGTGCCTATTTTAAAATCCATGATTTCAGCACAGGAAGCAGCCATGATCAAAATTATTGCCGGTAGTATAAAAGCTGTGATTCTATAAAAATGATTTCTCATTGACATTTATTTTTACGTGCCGCCTATACGGCCGGCAATCAAGTTCTGAGCCAACGGCGCCAGCGCTTCCAGCCCTGAGATCACTGTTTTCTGCCGCGTACGCAATTTACTGTATAGATTGGATTCCATCCAGTTGTCGCCCATCCCGAAATTCAATAAGTAACAGCATCTTGTATTCAATGAACCGGTCAAATACAGCTGGCGGGCCCGGTCATCCGGAAAGTACAGGGCAGGGTTGTCAAAGTCCAGCTTTAACTTATCCTCGGGTGTCGTATAGCAGGACTTATTTGGATTCCAGTAGGCAAATGCGTCCTGAAATGCCGCTACCAGATCTTCTTTGTTTTCAGCATATGGAAACACAGTATATGCATCCGGCAAGGTAGCTGTCCGAATATAGTAATCGTCGGCATCCGGGCCTTTGGGCATATACACCCACCCGATATTTTTTATGCCCTCCTGCGCCAGTCTATTCCCATACGCGGAGTGGTAGGCATAACTGGCGATTTTTCCGGTGAACATGGCATTAAAAGAACTTCCACGCAAAGCCGAATATTCCGTCGGAATAACATTATGTATGAAGTATAGTTCTGAAACAAACGAGAGGGCTTTCATGCATTTCGCATCAAACATATTGAATTTTGGATTCAGCGGGTCAGTCATATCCATCGGCTGTCCCCCGTTTGATATCATAAATCCTGCCCATGTCCCTTCTGCAATGCCCCATTGATCCAATAACCCGTCTCCATTCACGTCGTGGGTCAAATTGATCATTGCCTCCAGAAATGTTTCCCAATTCCACCGACCCTGATCATAATATGTCCAAAAATCAGATACACCTGACTGATCCAGCAAATCTCTGTTGTACCACAGTGCATACCCCGGAGCCATGGCTGCATCACTGATGGCATATTTTTTGCCGTTCCAGTAATTGGAATCTTTGTTTTCCGGCAGGTTCCATTTCGGATCGTTCTTAAAGTCATAATATTCATCGATGGGCAACGCCCACCCCCTGGCAACATATTGTGGGAACATCACATAATGATTCATCAGGTAAATATCATAGGGTCCTTTTCCTGCCAGTATCGTATTTGTGATTTCAAGGTTCCATGTGGGCATGCCGACCCATTCAAATTTGCAATTAAACCGTTGTTCTGTTTCTTTAAAACTTTTATACAGGATATGAAATTCCTGTTCGTAAAACGCTGAGCCCGGCTGGGCTGCTGCACCTCTCCAGACAAGGATCCGGATCGTCCGTCCATGCAGGTCCCGGATATCCTCTGCGAATCCAGTTCCGGATCCTGATGTCTCTTCGTCTCCGCCGGTCATATTTTCATCCGGCTCTTCCGTATTCACATTACCCTGGATTTCGCTTTCTGTTCCTGTCCCGCTGCCTGTTTTAAATGGAGCAGTTGACCGGGCTGCCGTTACAGCCCTGGGACTGGTTTTGGCTGTTGCAGCCGCCGATTTTCCGGTATCAGCTGCAGATGGCCTGCTTTTCTCCCTTGATTTGCATCCGCCAATAACGGATGTGAACAGCATGACGATCGTCAGAAGGATGCAAAGCTTTTTGATGGAACCCATTTAGAATACCCCCTTGTCACGTAATTATTTCTTTTCATAATCATATGCCTGCCGTCTTGTGAAAGATATGGAGTTTTTGATGCAAAACTTGTTACATTTCAATATTGTGCCGGCTCCTGCGTTTTTTCATTTAAATATCACAAGTTTTTGTTGTGATTTGCCATATTGAATAATCTGAGCTTCTTGCATCTCCGCAATGAATGGGTTAAAATTAATACATGGAAAAAGCCATTTTTATTACGAACAATAAGCAAATCTCCGATCTTTATGTCATTGAGATCGGCATCCATGCCACGGAACCGGGACACCGGTGGGGGCCCGCCGTTCGTGACCCGTATATTTTCCATTTTGTCATTTCCGGCAAAGGAAAGCTGCAATACAACAATATTATCCATGAAGTCGGGCGCGACCAGGGATTTCTCATCCGCCCGGGGGAAATGGTGTGCTATACCGCAAACAGTCAGCAGCCATGGGAGTATTTCTGGATCACCTTTAACGGCTCCATGGCAGAACATTATCTGGACCAGACCGGACTGACAAAGATAACTCCTGTATTCCGGTACAAAGATATTGGAGAACTGCGGGACAAAGTATGCAGTATCATTGGAATGAATAAAATGAAAACAGATGAATGTGCCCGTTCGCTGGCTGTTCTGTATGACATCCTCGTTCGTTTGATTGAAGAAAATGCAGCAGACAATCCAAGAAAATCTCTGCGCAGCAACAAGGAAACATATATTGATGCTGCGCTGGAATATATCATGCATCATTATACGCAGTGCATGGATGTAAAATCGATCGCCGGCCATGTTGGCTTATGCCCGGTCTATCTGAATAAAATATTCCATGATTATTCAGGCATATCCATCCGCGATTTCATCATCAAGTTGCGGATGGACAAGGCATGCATCCTCATGAAAAACAATCTGCTCACCCTGGCGGAAATATCCCAGCTTGTAGGGTACAACGATTATGCCCAATTTTCTAAAATGTTCAGCAAACATCGTTCCATTTCACCCCGTGAACATCGCCATCAAATTAAAAACAACCAGAACTACAATGTTTGACAAGATAACGAACCGGATCGAAAACGCTTTGTTTCGGAAATGGTTTCCTTGGTTTCGCCGAAGTCTTCCGGAAATAAAGTTGTTGGACCCGCCGGTCATTTTCCCTCGCCGGATTTTCTTCTTTTTCTGAAAAGGGACAGGCCGCCGAATCCGCTGACCACGGCCATATAATACCCGAAATCGTACAGCCAGCCCGAATTCAACGGCTCATAGATGCGGATGCTTTC
>DOHE01000212.1 GCA_003535395.1 Clostridiales bacterium
AACCTGTTTGCGGCAGCCGGTATCGCGTCCCTGTACACCACGTGGCTGGGCCGAAGCAGCATAGAAGAAGATCCTCTGCGGGGGCCCATTTCCATGATTTTGCTGTTTGTGATCGGGATTTTAGCGGCTGTTGTGGCGGAACTCATTGGCTGTGGATACCGAAAACTTAAGAAACGCCAACTTTCGGGGTTGTCGGGGCTGGATGGCAGCAAATGTGAGGAGGAAGCATGAATTATTTCTTCTTCATCCTCACCGCCATCATCCTGCCGATCCTGCTGCAGGTGGTTTTGGGGTATATCGTGCAAAAAGTTGCAAAACTGGATGTACATACATTGTCCAAGATTCAGTTCTACTATTTCATCCCGGTGTTTATGTTTTACCGGCTTGCCACCTTTGACATCCCGGCAGATCTGCTGCTAAAGGTCATTACGGCCTGCGCGGTGCTGATGGCCGCACTGTTCCTGCTGGCCACGGGGATCGCCTGGGCTTCCCGGTTGAACCGTTCCATGCGCAAAGGGTTTCAGAACTCCCTGATGTTTTTTAACAGCGGGAATATATGCGTTCCCCTCATTGAACTGCTGTACACACAGCCCATCGCCATGGTCGCACAGATGTGCGTGCTGCTGTTTCAAAATCTGACCATCAATTCCATCGGGATGTTCAATTCCAGTACGGGAAGGAAAGGACATCTGGAATCCCTGATCCACGTATTTCAGATGCCCATGCTGTATGCCGTGGGACTGGCACTGGCAGTCAATTATATGCACATTCCTATTTGGGGCCCCCTGGAAAATGCCATAAAGATCTCCAGCCAGGGGATGGTACCGCTGGCTCTGTTTACCCTGGGTGCCCAACTGGCCAACACACACATTGGGAAAAAGCTGAAATTGCCGGTGGCGGCTTCGCTGCTGCGGCTGTTGGTGGGGCCCCTGGTGGCCTGGATGATCATCCGGCTGACCGGCTGGTCCGGGATCCCGGCACAGGTGTTTTTCATCTGCGCTTCTGCTCCGACGGCGGTCAACACAGCACTGCTGGCCGTCAAATTTGACAATGAACCGGCCTTCGCCAGTCAGACAGTATTGATCTCCACGCTGCTCAGTACGGTAACTCTGGCAGCAAGTATTTACGTGGCGATGACCTGGATATAGGAACGGCTGCCCGGAAAGGAAAACATTATCCGGAAAGGGGGATCTTGGATAATGAAAAGAACTGCGATATCTCTGTGCGTGATCCTGCTTGGTATTTCCATGCATCCGCTATCGTCCCTGGCTTCCCCTTCTGGAAATGGACAGGAGCAGCACGCACGGAATCCATTTGTCATTCATGATTTGCAGCGGACAGAGAGGCTGATCCGAAGCAGCCTGCCGCGTGCCGGAGATGGGAGGTTCGGGAGCCGGAACCCCCTTGAAATGCACCCTGACATTGAGGATGCGCAGGATGGGTCTTACATAATCAAGTTTAAGGAAAGCGCGGATCTCGATGATATCTATCGGGCGCTGGCAGAATACGACTTTAAACCGGTAGGGTACAGCAGCCTGCGCCTGTTTCAGGCAACCTGCACAGAAGAAGACCTTGCGGTTTTAAAGCAGAAAGCGGGGAGCCTGCTTGAGTTTTTGGAGCAGCCAGTGCAGCGCAGTCCGCTGGTATTGCCAAACGACCCCTATTACAAGGAGCAGTGGGGGCTCCCTGCCGGAAGTCTGCCGGAAGCCTGGAACATCACCCTGGGGTCGGATGCGGTTACGGTGGCGGTGATCGATACAGGCGTTGACGCGCAACATCCGGATTTGTCCAAGGACAATAAAATACTGACTGGCTGGAATTTTATCACCGACACGACCCAAACGCAGGACAAGGACGGGCATGGGACGGCGGTAACGGGCATTATCGGGGCGAATACGAACAATTCACTGGGGATCGCCGGAATCTGCTGGAACATCCGGATCCTGCCGCTCAATGTGTTTGAAAATAACGAATATGCCAGCAGCAATGACCTGATCGATGCGCTGATCCTGGCGGCGGATTCCGGCTGTAAGGTGATCAATCTCAGCCTGGGGGGCGGATATTATTCCCGGGCGGAAGCGGTAGCGGTTGACTATGCGGTATCCAAAGGCTGCATCGTGGTGGCTGCGGCAGGAAACAGCGGGAATGCAAGCCTGTCATACCCTGCCTCCCTGGAAAATGTAATCAGCGTGGCATCCGTAAGAGCGAACGGAAGCCGGTCAGATTTTTCTCAGTTCAACAATTATGTGGATGTGGCCGCGCCGGGGGAAGGCATCGTGACTACGTATAAAAACAACCAGTATGTCCGGTCCTCCGGGACTTCCTTTTCCTCCCCCTATGTGGCGGGGATCGCGGCGCTGGCGGTTTCCCTGGATCCGGAACTCACCGCAGATCAGTTTTTGGAGGCGATCAAGGCCACCAGCACAGACAAGGGAACCACAGGTTACGATCCTCAGTACGGATACGGCCAGATCCATGCGCTGCGACTGCTGGAAAGGATCCGGACACAGGCGGCCGTCCCTGACAAACAGATCATTGGACCGGTTTTTGGTCATATCATCGCCGATCCGGATGCCAGTTTTGAAATAACGGCCGGAATCCCGGGGATCATCGGCATCGGTGATACAGGAACGGCCAATACGGACGCCCGGGTGTATGATGCCGGAGGCGTCCTTGCTGCAGAGGACCTGGACGGGGAGCCGGTCCGCATGAATTTTATGGCAATGGGCGGGGTGAAGTATAGGGTTGCATTATCCAATCCCAATCAAAATCAAAAATCGGTTGTATATGGAATCACCTACCCTGCGCTCATCGGCCAGGGTGAAGTGCAGGTTACCACCTGGGGAATGTCCGGGAGATGGGATCAGGATCTGGTATATGTCAGCAACTCAGCCGGATTGAAGCTCGTCCGGGTCGTTCCGCCTCCGGGAGGCGTCACCTACCGGTTCGCGGTGTATGATGCGGGGCTGAACAGGATCACGGAATGGACCCAGCTCAACGGGGAGAGCCTGCTTTCCTTTGAAGGCGAGGCGGGGATGTACCATCTGGTATTGACCATGAACGCTGCAAACGAGCGTCTTCAGACCGAATACTGGTCCTTTTGCGTTGAAGATGCCCAGAATATGGAATACGGAAAGGTATACACAGAGTCCCTCCCGGTCTATGACGGGTTTACAGCGGGCAGGTACCGGGCGGAGCGCACGGAGTCGGTGCTGTTTTGGGCAGACCGGGCCGATGCCCGTATCGATATCCGGGACGGACAGGGGAATCTGCTGTTTACCTCTTCCAACGGCATCTGCTATGCCAGCGTGACTGCGGGCAGCAGCTATGTGGCTGTGATCCGGACCGACGGCCGGGAGGGCGCGCTTCATTACAGGGTCTATCAGCCGGGAACGAAAGCGGGGCTTACCGGTATCGGGATTAGGATCGCGGGCACTGGATCCGGCACAGGAAGCGGATCCGGCACAGGAAGCGGGCTTGGGACCGGAATACTGGATCCGGAATTTTCTGCATCGGTGACTCATTACCAGGTTCGGCTCTCCTACCGAAACCGGAAGGTGACCCTTCTGCCGGTTAAGGAAGACCCCAATATGTGGATCGAATTTGACGGAGAGATCATGGATGAAAAGGAATACTCCCTGGCACCCGGGGAGGTTCGCACGGCAGAGATCAAAGCGCTGTCCGGAGACCGCTTCGTGCAAAAAACCTATACCGTCCGACTGGAGGCTGCCTTGGAACCGGATATGCTGCTGTCGGCCATCAACCTGTCTTCCGGCTTGCTCTACCCGGAGTTCCGTCCGGAACAGCTGGATTATAAAACCTATCTCACCGGGGTTCAGGCGAGTCTTGACATCCGGGGCACCAGCCAGGACGCCGAATCTGTGGTGACAGCTCCCGGACAGATCTCACCCCCTGTGGGACCATCGGAATATACGATCCGGGTTTCCGAGCCCGGATTCACGACACAAAGGACCTATACCCTGCAGGTGATCCGATCCGGCCTGACGGACGGACTTTTCATCTCCCTGTCAGAGGCGGATGTGACGGGGATCGTTCCCAGCTCATCGGCAGGGATGGTGACGGTGGCAGCTTCCAAATTTTTACGGGGCGCTGACCTTTCGGTGCCTCGATATCAGATAGAGGTGCCTGCCGGCCTGTTTTCCGCTGCGGCCACCGGATTCCTGTTCCAGACAGCCTATGCCTCCCTGTTGCTGCCCAAAAGCATGATCACAGCAGAAGATTATCCAAAATACCGGATTCAGCTGGGACGGGTGGATGCTTCAGAACTCACCGCAGAGCAGAAGGCAGCGATCGGCGGCGGCAGCAGCAGCGGCAGCAGTGGCAGCGGCGATGGCAGCGGCGGCAGCAGTGGCAGCGGCGGTGGCAGCGTGACCGAGGCTCTGCTTTTTGGGATCCGCGAAAACAATGCTGCGGGGATATCTGCCCCAGGCGGATATGCTACAGTGCGGATCCCCTATGTCCCCGCTTCGGGAGAAGACCCGGAAAAACTTTCCGCCTGGGCATTCACCGGCGGCGCCGGTGGCACGGGTATTGGCGCCGGTGGCACGGGTGGCGGCACACTTGAGAATGTGCCTGGAAAATACAACATTTCCACCGGAGAAATGGTGGTCCTGACCCCGGTGCTGACCCGACTGGTGATCCGATACCTGCCGAAAACCTTTTCGGATATCGCTTTCCATTCAGACAGGACGGCTATTGAAAGCATGGCGGCCCGAGGGGTGATCAATGGATTGCCGGACGGGCGGTTTGCACCCGAAGAACCCGTCACCCGGGCCCAATTTGCGGCAATGGCTGTCCGAATGCTGCTGCTTCGGGATGACGGTTCCGCAGGCAGGTTCACGGATGTGCCTGACAGCGCATGGTTTTATGGCTCCGTGATGGCAGCGGCAGGCAACAAGCTGATTCAGGGCTACGGCAACGGGAAATACGGTCCGGAGGATCTGATCACCCGGGCACAG
>DOHE01000181.1 GCA_003535395.1 Clostridiales bacterium
CGTGTTTTGATTATCCGGATATGGTAGAAGATATGGTGGAAACCTGCTGCCTGCTGGTGGAGGATTCCCTGGACCAGCTGCTGCCCGTGGTGGATTTTGACCTGGCCACCGGCTGGGAAGACATCTGCTTTAAAAACGGACCCATCATCAGCCTGGATTTCTTCCAGGAGGTAGTGGTTCCCCGGTATAAGCGCATCAATGCCAAGCTCAAAAAATACGGCATCGACATCTGGTATACGGACTGCGATGGGGATGTACGGCCGCTTCTGCCCGGTTTCCTGGAAAGCGGCATTAACTGTCTGTTCCCCTACGAGGTGAACAGCTGCGTGCATCCGGCAGAGCTGCTGGCGGAATACGGCAGGGAACTGCGCATCATGGGCGGATTTGACAAGATGCAGCTCAAAGCAGGAAGAGAAGCCATCAAAGCCTATATGGAGAGTCTGGTCCCCCTTGTGGAGCGGGGCGGGTACATCCCCTTCTGCGACCATCGTTGCCCGCCGGATGTGGATCCCCGGGATTACTTATATTATCTGGATCTGAAAGAAAAAATGTTTGGCCTGAAATAACGAAGACGTAAGCCGGCTTGCCAGTAGGGGGTCANNCGCCCCGGCTTTGACTGCCCCGGCTTTGACCGCCCCGGCTTTGACTGCCCCGGCTGCGTACTTTTTCGGAGAGATTCCTACAAAACGACGGAACACCCGCCCAAAATGGGAGATGTCCTGGAACCCGGAGCACTCAGCTGCACTGGAAATGGAAAGATCCTGGCGGAGCAGTTCCTTGGCTTTAAGGATCCGTTGCAGGGTGATATACTGGTTGACGGTGAACCCGGTGGAGATCCGGAACAGTTCGCCGAACTGCCGGACGCTCATGTAACAGCACTGGGCCAGTTGGGCCCGGCATAAGGGCTTGTCCAGGTTTTCGTGGATATACCGCAGGGCAGGACGGATTTTTTGAAGGCTTTTTTCGTGAGGCACCCAGGTCGCAGGCTGGGCGTCCCGGTAACAGCGGTTGACATGCACCATCAGTTCGCAAAAAGCCGCCTGTTTCAGTAAATCACTGCCGTACCCTTTCACATCACAGGCCTCACAGACTTTATGCAGGAGCCCCTTCATCCGGCGCGCCTGATCTTCGCTCAACCGGATGCCGTGGAAAAATTCCGGGTCCCGGGAATCAAACCATTCCAGCAGATCCGTATCCGCAGTAGAGAGCTTTCTTGCATACAGAGGATCGAATGTAATGATATACCGGTCATAAAGCTTTTCCGGGTCCGGGATACTGCGATGCAGATCCTTGCTGTTATATATGAACAGGGTATCCGGGCATGCTCCGTAAACCCGGTTGTCTACGTAAACCGTGGTATATGCGCTCAGAATGAACTGCACCTCGTAAAAATCATGGCAGTGTACATCGGGAAGACCGTGATCCCGGCTTTGTTTCCGGATTCCCTGGTATTCATCCACCCTCTTGCCGCTCCTTTCGCCGCACGAAATTTCCTCTTTTGCAGATTTTCTGTCCCTTGGATAGATTGTATCACACTCCAGGCCAGTATAAAATAGTGAAAATCGAGGGTTTAAAGAGGTGGATAATATGCTGGAAAAATATTTGGAAGACCTGGAATCAAGCATAAATCCGGATATTGAAGAGGACCTGCTTAATCAATGGTCTGATTTCTGTTTTGATCGGTTCACCGGTGATCTTTTTGTTCCAAAAAGGCAGGCCTCCTGCCCAAACCGCATGGAATGGCCCAATGTTCCTGTGAACGATGCACTGGATAATTTTGATCTCATGGCCTTGTCACAATTTAAAACCTGCAGGCAGAGTCTGGCTGCCGGCAGTGGTTCACCTTTGTCCGCGCGATGCAATTACGGCGTCGCTGTTTTGCCCTCTCTGTTCGGAGCCACCCTTTACCGCATGGATCCCAAACTCAATACCCTGCCTTCCTGTCTGCCCCTGGAAGGCGGTATGGAAGCGATCAAAGCCCTGGTAAAAAAGGGTGTGCCGGATCTTATGGGAGGATACGGGGGACAGGTTTTTGAAATGGCTGAAAGATTTATGGAAATCGGATCCCGGTATCCTAAAATCGGAAAATACGTACATATATTCCATCCGGACGCCCAGGGCCCCATGGATATCTGCGAACTGCTGTGGGGAAGCAGCATATTTCTTGATATCATGGATGAACCGGACCTGGTCCATGATTTTCTTACTTTGGTCACGGAAACCTATATCCGGTTCATGGAGCGCTGGTTTTCTATCGTGCCTGCGAGAGAAGGCGTAAACGCCCACTGGAATCTGATGCATCGGGGAAAGATCATGCTCCGGGATGACTCGGCCATGAATTTTTCTCCCGCAATATTCGAGGAATTCATCCGGCCATACGATCAGAAGCTGCTGAAGATCTTCGGCGGCGGTGCCATCCATTTTTGTGGACGGGGAGATCATTACATCGAAATCGCATCGAAAATGGAGGGCCTTTACGCCATCAACATGTCCCAGCCCGAATACAACAACATGGAGATCATTTACCAGCATACCGTGGACAGGAACATCAAACTGGTGGGCTTCAATGCAGCCGTTGCCCGGGAAGCGCTTGCCCGTGGCAGAAGCCTTCATTCCTGCGCTCAGGCATAAAACAAACCCCTGGCCCAATTGCCAGGGGCGAAATCCTCTGTCTTAGAAGATGAGCAGGATAACAAGGACAATAAGAACGATCCAAAGCAGGGTGTTGTCCCCAAGATTCATATTGCATCCCATAAAAGCTGACCTCCTTGTGATTGGGTTTCACCATAAGGTATGCGTCAGTCTTTCTATTGGTGCGCCGGGCAAAGTGCTACCGGGCGATGCTGCTTTCGTCCCGCACGAAAGGCTGGTCAAAAACCATATGGATATAGGCCGGTCTTCCCTGTCCCTCTACCAGGAATTTCACCTGCCGGATCTCAGGCAGACTGGTCAACGTATTGACGATCCCGCTGATGATCATGCTTTCTCCCGCTGTCCCCACATTGGCATTGCTTACAAATTCCCTTGAAAAATCCACGGTACAGGTGCCGTCCAGGGTGACTGCGGACAGCAGTCGCGTCCCTTCCGGGATCACCGGATAGAGGCTCCCCTCTTTGGGTCCCTTCATCAGCTCTGTCAGCGCCAGCCATTCCAGGGAACTGCCGGTGGGCAGCAAGGCTTCCCGTTTTTCTTCTTTCACGTATTCCGCACCTGTCGTAGCGAAATACAGGGAAAGGGTCACAGGGATCCCCGCCGGAGAGGTCTCCATGTTGGCCGTACCCCCCATTCCCGTCCGGGCAGAAGAAGCACCGGTCCCTCCGCCGGGAGAAGCTGCCCCGGACATCCGCCCGCACCCCGTCAAAATCATCAAAAACACAGTCAATGCAATGCAGATCCTCTGCTGTCTGTTGATTTTCATCCTCGATCCCTCCCTTATGTAATGATCATGTATTCATGTTCCTTGCATACCGCCCCGGCGGCGCACCAAAATTCAAACGAAATGCACGGATGAAATTGGAATAATCCCCGAATCCGCATGCATTGCAGGCATCAGATACGGATCCGCCTCTTCTTAGCATCTCCTTGGCCGCTATAAGCCGCTTGCGTTGTATAAATTGGTGCAGCGTGCACCCGGCATGCTTTTTAAATTCCCGGAGCAAATGATACCGGCTGGTATAAAACTGCCTGGAAAGTGCGTCCAGCGAGAGGTCTCCGGCAAGGTTTTCATTGATGAAATCGATGATACAGCTGACTTTTTCATTATATTCCATATCTTCGACGGCACTTTGGCGTTCGGTGTCCAGG
>DOHE01000182.1 GCA_003535395.1 Clostridiales bacterium
TCTGGAATGCGCCCAGAATAGAGGCGATCATTTCATTTTCCCTGGGGTTGTTATTGTACACGATGGTTTTGGGCAGCCCGCCGGAGGATTCGATGGCATCCAGCATGCCGGCCAGAGCGCGCCCGAAAACGTCGTCTGCAATGGTGTCAAAACCTGTGTCCGGACCCAGCCGGCTGAACATGGCGGAGTTGATGTTGCGCTGGGTGCCGATGTGCAGCTGCATGACCCAGCCGCGCCTTGCATATTCCTGGCCGAGGAAGATCATGACAACGGTGCGGTATTCCACGGATTCATCGAAGCTGGCTTCTCCTCCCGCGAGCACCTTTTTCAGCACAGCCTCCCCCAGGGCTGGGTTTTTGGCTGCTGCGGGAGAAAAGACCCAGGGATCCAGCCCGTGGTCGGAAATGCTGCAGCCGTTTGCGGCAAAGAAATCCATCCGGCGGGAAATGGCTGTTTTCAAAGAGTCTATATCGGTGATGGAGAGCCCTGAGACATCCGAAAGCCGGGAAATATATTCCCGAAAGGCCGGATTCAGGATGCTAAGCGCCTTGTCGGGGCGAAAAGCCGGGTATACCTTGACAGCAAAGGAAGGATCGGCGGCGATGGCCCGATGGTATTTAAGACTGTCCACCGGATCATCGGTGGTGCAGACCACTTCCACGCGGGAGCGCAGGATCAGGTTCCGGGCGGTAAAATCCGGTTGTCGCAGCACTTCATTGCAGTGCTCGAAAATAGTATCTGCGGTATCCGGCCCCAGGACATCATCGATGCCAAAAAAGCGCTTCAGCTCCAGGTGGGCCCAGTGATGCAGCGGGTTGCCCATGAGATAGGGCAGGGTCTCTGCCCATTTCCTGAACTTTTCTGCATCCGGTGCATTCCCGGTGACATACTCCTCCGCCACGCCGTTGCTGCGCATGGCCCGCCACTTGTAATGATCCCCGCCCAGCCAGGCTTCGGTGATGGAGGAATAGGTCTTGTCCTCCGCCACCTCTTTGGGGCTCAGATGACAATGATAGTCGATAATAGGCATATTTTTTGCATATTCATGGAACAGCACTTCGGCCGTTTTATTATTCAGTAAAAAATTTTCGTGGATATAGCGCATAAGGTTTCATCCTCCTGATTTATTTTTATTGGAACTTTTCCCTCAATGCCCAAAGGCCCAGTGCGGGATTGCTTACATAAAAAATTTCGGTGCCGTCGGCCAGGGTGTTCCACCCGTCCTTAAGTTTGTTTGGATCGTACAGGGACAAGGCTTCAGAAAGGGGCATATAACCGAATGCGGCGCCTTCCGTTTCCTCCCGGGTGAGTCCGCCGGGGCAGTAGGTGATCCGGAACCGGTCATCGGAAGAGCCGTGGATCAGATGAGCGGCCACGGAAAGGTTCCCCTTAAGGTCTTCGTTTTCCTTTACCAGCTCCAGTACCTTTTTCCTTCCTACGTATCCGTATTTCCGGATCAGGCGGTCATTGATGTCGTCTTCACCGAATTTGCGCACTCCCGGGGCCAGCACGATGAGCTCGCCGCCGTCGGCGATGGCCATGCGGGTGCGATAGACGGATTTATTGCCAAGCCACGTGCTTTTAAACTCACGCTCGTCCAGATATACCACCACTTTTTGCATGGGACGGTCCAAAAAAGTCAGGTTTTTTTGCTGGGACAGAGCCACCGCCTGTTCGAACAGGGAGCGGGAACGCCCCGCATACAACCCATGCACCCGGATAATGCCCTCCGCCTGAGTGGTCACGGTGAGCACATAATCCAGCGGCAGGTTTGGGATGAAATGCTGCTCGGCGTAATCAAACACCTTTCGCACCGGAGTGCCGTCCCTTCCCATGATGCGTTCCATTCCGTAAAAAGCACCCAGCATGTGGGTCCGGTTGATCATGGAACTGCCGCCGCAGCCGACAAAAATATTTTTGCTGTAGTTGGCCATTCCCACCACTTCATGAGGCACTACCTGGCCGATGGACAGGATCAGATCATAGGAAGGATCCAGCAGCCGGCGGTTGACTTCCACGTCGATGGCTTCATCCACCAGACCCTCGGATATTTCACGCACATACTCCGCAGGCACCTGTCCCAGCTTCACCACGTCGGTTCGCCAGTTGTGGACCTTAAAGCATTCAAGAGGGATCTCCGCTCCGAAGAAGGCCCGGATTTCCTGCTCCGACATGGCTTCATGGGTCCCCAGAGCGGGAAGAATGTCCACCTGGCAGGCGGCATGGATCTTCTTCAGCGAGGTATAAAGCATTCCGGTGATGTTGCCGGCATAGGAGTGCATCCGGGTCATATCCGGGGGAAGGAGCAGACACTTGACCGGGGCTCTTCCCAGCCGGGAGGCATGCCCGGCCAGCAGTTCATCAAGAACCGGCAGAATTTCATTATCCGTAAGACCCTGGGGGGTATTTGCTTCCAAAATCCGCTGTGTCATCCCATGATCTCCTTTCCTTATACGCCGGAATAGGCAGAAAATCCGCCGTCCACGGGGATCACGGTGCCGTTGACAAAACCGGACGCTCTGGGATCCACCAGCCACAGCAGTGTTCCTACCAGTTCCGATGCCTCGCCGAATCGGCTCATGGGAGTCTGGCTGATGATTTTGTTGGCCCGCTCCGTATAGGATCCGTCGGGTTTGAGCAGCAGGCTCCGGTTTTGTTCTGTGACAAAAAATCCGGGAGCGATGGCATTGACCCGGATACCCACCTTGGAAAGATGCACCGCCAGCCACTGAGTAAAGTTGGAAACTGCGGCTTTGGCGCCGCTGTAGGCAGGGATCTTGGTCAGCGGAACAAAAGCATTCATAGAGGAAATATTGACGATGACGGCATCCTTCCTGCCTACCATGTCCCGGGTGAACACCTGGCTGGGAAGCAGGGTGCCCAAAAAGTTTAAGTTGAACACAAACTCGATGCCCTTAGGGTCGAGGTCAAAAAAGGTGGTGACTCCTTCCTGGGCGGACAGATCTTCCTTGAAGAGATATTCCTTCGAGGTGGTTCCCCGGGGATTGTTGCCTCCTGCACCGTTGAGCAGAATATCACAGGCCCCGAAAGTTTCGGTAATGGTCTTGCGGGCAGCTTCCAGGCTTTCCCGGTCCAGAACGTTGGCCGTCACGCCTATGGCGATGCCGCCTTCTGCATTGATTTCCGCAGCGACTTGATCGGCAGCTTCTTTGCGCAGGTCCAGCACGGCCACTTTCGCTCCGCAGGCAGCCAGTGCCTTGGCAAAGGTGCTGCACAGGATGCCGCCACCACCGGTGACAACGGCAACTTTATTCTTCAAGTCGATTTTAAATGGAACTTCCATGGATCATTCCTCCGTTTCCAACATATCCAACGTTTGCAACATTTCCAGCATTTCCAACATTTCCAACAGGCAGGAACTGCCATTCGGGACAGACCCGGATAATGGTATCATATCAGCTATTATTATCTGTTTCTTGGCGGAAATTGCTTGCAATATTGCAAAAGTTGCCTTACTATAAAGGGTGCAAAGCAATGTGCAGGGGAGCTGATGCAGGATGGATTCCCGGCAGGATTTTACGGACCGGCAGACCATGACTGCCGGGGATTTTGAATATTTTCATTACCGGGATGACCCGCACCTGGAGGTAAAGTATCATAATCATGATTTTTACGAGGTCTACTTCTTTATTTCCGGTAAGGTGACCTATACCATCGAGGGAAAATCCTATCGCCTCCGCCCGGGAGATTTGGTGCTGGTGAACAATCGGGAACTGCACCGTCCGGAAGTGGAGCCCGGGCAGACCTATGAGCGGATCGTCCTGTGGATCCGGCCGTATTTTCTCGAATCCAACAGCAGTCCGGATACCAACCTGACGACCTGTTTCGAGGGAGAGGGCCCCTTGCGGCACCACCTGCTCAGATTGGATGAAGAAGTACTGGCCGGGGTCCGGGGAGCCTTGTCCCGCCTGGGGAAAGCATGTGCCGGCAGCGGCTATGGCAGTCGGCTTTTACAGGAGTCCATTCTCAAGGAACTTTTGGTGCTCATCAACCGGGCCAGCCTG
>DOHE01000341.1 GCA_003535395.1 Clostridiales bacterium
GCTACCACATCGACGGGGAAAACAAAGAATTGAATCAGGCTATTTTTGAAATCCGGGAAAACCGCCGGGAGCGAAACGACCGGCTTTTTCAGGGGCTGAAGGAGATGGGTTATCCTCTGGAATGGGATGATTTTGACAAAAAAGGGGACCGGAATTACCTGGGGAAACCGGATTTTGCCAGGGCAATGCTGAAAAAAGGCTACATTCGCGAATTCGGCGAAGCCTTTGAACCGGGCAAACTGCTGGGATCCCCGGAAATACGCAAAATAAGGAAAAAGAAGATCAAGGCCAGGGAGGCTATCCAGCTGATCCTGGATGCCGGAGGAATACCGGTCCTGGCCCACCCCATGAAGGTGAGCGGCCTGAAAACCAGTGAAACCATGGGAACTGAAGAATATATGGAAGCCCAGGGATATATGGAAGCCCTGGAAAAATTGGTAATCAAGCTGAAAAGCTATGGCCTGAAGGGACTGGAATGCCTCTACCCGGAACATACGCCGGAGGAGACGGAGGCCTTGATCGGCCTGGCTGAAAAGTATAAACTTCATATCACTTCCGGATCGGATTATCATGGGCCAACGGACAGTTTCCTGCCGAAAACTGCCAAGTAGCAGACCTGCTTATAAAATTGGTTATTGACAAATAATGGAAATGAAGGTAAAATAAGTCATATAATCAATTGGGTTTTGTTTCTGTGGAGAAAGGAGCTATTATGGCTGGCAATGAAAAAGAACGGGATGAAGTGACCTATGAGGTGGTGGAGCACATTGGGATCCTGGCGGCCTATCCGACAGGATGGAAGAAAGAGCTGAACAGGGTAGCCTGGAACGGCAATCCCCCCAAGTTCGATTTGCGGGACTGGGATGAAAATCATGAGCATATGTCCCGGGGCATCACCCTCCATCAGGAGGAGGCGAAAAGCCTGCGGGAGCTGCTGACCGCCATTGAACTGTAAGGGTACTCTTTGGCATGGTGCCGTAAAAAGCGGAAATGCCGGAAAAACCCTAAATGCATCGAAAAACAGAGCAAAGACCAATGCTCTGTTTTATTTTTTGGTTTAATTTCCCCGCTGATTCCCGTATAATGGGCAGTAGGAGGTACATGCCATGGAGATAACATTGATTCGCGGCCCGAGAATGGAGCCGGAGATCGTCGAGGCAGCGGAAGGGACCAGCATTCTTGATCTGATCAAGGACCGGACCGGCGATCTGCCCTATTTAATATTAGCCGCTAAATTTAACAATAAAGTAGTAGAGCTGACCTACCCCCTGAAAGAGCCGGGAACCGTCGAACTGCTGGACATGAGAAATCAGGCAGCCAATCTGATCTACCAGTATTCCCTGTCCCTGATTTATCTGAAGGCTATTTATGACCTTTTCGGAAGAGTGGAAGTCCTGATCGAGCATTCCCTCAACAAGGGGCTTTTTACCAAAATCGATCTGCTCCGGCCTCTGACCCAGGATGATGTTTGCCGGATTGAAGACCGGATGCGGGAAATCGTTGAGATGGATCTGAAGTTCGAACGGCACATCGTGGACTATGAAGATGCCAAAGACCGGCTCCTTTCCGATGCCCAGCGGCAGAAATTGCGGCTGCTGCAAAAAATCCAGGGGGCAGAACGGATCAAATACTACTCTTTGGACGGGACGGCGGATTTTTTCTATGGTCTGATGGTCCCCTCCGCCGGATATATCCGGCATTTCCAGCTGAGGAAATATCGGGATGGGGTCCTGCTCCGGTTCCCCCACCAGAAAAACCCCAATTCCGTTCCTCCCTACGTGGATGAGAAAAAACTGTACGGCGCTTTTCTGGAAGAATCCCAGTGGGCGGATATCATGGAGGTCCGGTACGTCTGCGATCTGAACGAGAAAATCTATCGGGGGGAGGATAAGGAACTGATTCAGATTTCCGAAGCCCTCCATGAAAAGAAAATTGCAGAAATTGCGGATATGATCTCCCGTGAAGGCAGGAGAATCGTCCTGATTGCAGGACCTTCTTCCTCGGGAAAGACCACCTTTGCCCGGCGGCTCTGCATCCAGCTTAGGGTCAACGGCCACAAGCCTCTGTATCTGGGCACCGATGACTACTACGTGGAGCGGACCGACACCCCCCTGGATGAATACGGGGAACCAAATTTTGAGGATCTGGAAGCCATCGACCTGGAGCTGTTCAACCAGCAGCTCAACGACTTGCTGGACGGAAAGTCAGTGGATATCCCCCATTTTGATATCTTTGAGGGGGTCAAGGTGTTCGGAAAGCGTCTGACCAGGATCGAATCGGACCAGCCCATCGTCATCGAAGGAATCCATGGCCTGAACCGTCAGCTGACGGCAGGACTGCCCGATGAAGAAAAGTTCCGGATATACATAAGCCCCTTTACCCAGCTGAATATCGATGAACACAACCGGGTTCCCACCACCGATGCCCGTATGCTGCGCCGGATCGTCCGGGATCATCAGTTCCGGGGATATTCGGCTCAGCGGACCATTGAGCTTTGGCCNNCAAGGTCCGGGCCGGGGAGGACAAAAACATCTTCCCCTTCAGCAATGAAGCGGACGTTCTTTTCAACTCCTCTCATATCTATGAGCTTTCCGTCCTTCGGAAGTATGCAGAGCCCCTTCTGATGGAAATCAGCCGGGATCGGCCGGAATACGCCGAAGCTGCCAGGATGCTGAATTTCATCCGGTTTTTTGATATCATCGAAGATGACTCCGTCATCGTTAACAATTCCATCATTCGTGAATTCATAGGAGGGAGCATATTCGTATGAGCAGGATTACCATTGTAGGCGGCATCACCGCCGATATAGAAGGGAATCCCTCAGGCCAGCTGGTCATGGGGGATTCCAATCCGGGAAAAATCAGCATCGCCTTTGGAGGGGTCGGACGGAATATCACCGAAAATCTGGCCCGGCTGGGAAGCAGTGTGTCCTTCGTTTCTGTGGCCGGGGATGACATGACCGGTCATTCCGCTGTCCATCAGCTCCAGGCTTTGGGAGTGGATACGGAGGGAGTTCGTTTCCTGGAAGGAGAAAGTACTGCCATGTATCTTTCCATTCTGAATCTCTTTGGGGAAATGGAACTGGCCCTTTGCAACATGGATATCCTGGAAAGGGTCACCCGGGAACAAATGGAGGCACTGCTGCCCAAATTGAAGGAGTCGGAGATCGTCGGGCTGGACACCAACCTGACCGAGGAAGTGTTGGATTACGTCACCAGCCAGCTGGATGGTATCCCCCTCTTTCTGGATCCAGTGTCGGTGGCCAAGGCGGTACGGGCGAAAAACCTGATTGGCCGCTTCCATACCATCAAGCCCAACCGGGCAGAAGCAGAGGCCCTGAGCGGACGGACCATACTGAACGAAGAGGAATTGGCAGAAGCGGGTCGGTGGTTCGGGGATCAAGGTGTGAAGCGGATCTTCATCACCCTGTCCGGCGGCGGTGTATATTATAAGGAAGGGGACCGGGAAGGAATCCTCCGGCCGGGACGGGTATCTCCGGTCAGCGTTACCGGAGCAGGGGATGCCTTTTCTGCAGCGGTGCTGGACGGGTATTTGCGGGGCATGGATGTGGAGGAAACCGCCCGGTACGGCATGAGTGCCGCCTCCTGTGCCATGGAGTCCAGGACGGCAGTGAATCCCTCCATCAGTCATGAAGAGGTAAAAAGGAGAATGAGCCATGATCAATGAGCATCTGGATATCAATCCTGAGGTGGCAGCAGCCCTGGAGAAGGGAGAACCGGTAGTTGCCCTGGAATCCACCATCATCGCCCACGGTATGCCCTATCCGAAAAATGTGGAAACAGCCCTCCGGGTCCACCGGGTCATCCGTGAAAACGGGGCAGTTCCGGCTACCGTCGGCATCCTTGGAGGCCGGATTAAAGTGGGGCTGACCGATGAACAGATCGAATATTTAGGAAAGACGGACGATGTTGTCAAAGTCAGCCGGCGGGATCTGCCCTTTGTCCTGGCCAGGGGCGGGGACGGGGCCACTACGGTGGCAGCGACTATGATCGTTGCAGCTATGACCGGCATCCGGGTATTTGTCACTGATGGCATTGGCGGCGTCCACCGGGGGGCCTCCGAAAGCTTTGACATCTCTGCGGATCTGGAAGAAATGAAGAATTCCGATGTTGTAGTGGTGTGTGCCGGAGTCAAATCCATGCTGGATATCGGAAAAACCCTGGAATATCTGGAGACCGCCGGTATTCCGGTCGTCAGCTGCGGGACCCGGGAGTTTCCTGCTTTCTACAGTCGGCGAAGCGGTTTTCAGAATGAATATGCCCTGGATACCCCGGAGGAGATCGCCCGGCTGATTCGGCTGAAATACGCTCTTGGCCTAAAGGGCGGTATTCTGGTGGCCTGCCCCATTCCGGAGGAGGACGAAATCCCCCTGGAAAAAATCGAATCCATTATTCAGCTGGCTTTGGATGAATGTGAGACCAAAGGAATCCGGGGCAAAAGGGTGAACCCCTTTGTGCTGGACCGGGTCCACCAGCTATCTGGTGGAGAAAGCCTGGAAGCCAGCATCCGGTTGGTGCTGAATAATGCCATGCTGGGGGCCCGGATTGCCGCCGCCCGATAAAAAATCTACAAATAACCATTGACAGGATCGGCAAGGGAGGCTATACTAATAACAGTAATCGTTACTATTATTCAAGGAGCAACAACATGTCCAAGTACTCCCGCCAGAGGGAAATGATCCTGGATGCCCTGACCGGCAACCGGTGTCACCCTACCGCAGACTGGGTATACAACCATCTGAAGCCGGACAACCCGGCTCTGAGCATGGGTACCGTTTATCGGAACCTCAATTTTCTTGTGGAAAGAGGCTTGGTCCGCAAGCTCTCCGTTCCCGGAGAGGCCGATCGCTTTGATGGCCAGGCGGATACCCACATGCATTTTCGGTGCCGCCAGTGCGGCAGTCTGATTGATCTTAAGGGAGAGGCGGCAGAGGAGATTCTCGATTTTGCCCGTCGGTTCCGGGATCTTACAGGCCTGGAAATGGATCCCGCCGGTCTGGTGCTGGAAGGCCGATGCGAAGCATGTTCCGGGGACTCTCCCGGCAATTGCTCCTAAACCGTTAACATTGCGCAGTATTATAGTGGAGGTAAACAATGAAAGATCTGAAAGGCACAAAAACTTACGACAATCTGATGGATGCATTTGCCGGAGAATCCATGGCAAGAAACAAGTATTCTTATTATGCTTCTGCAGCCAAAAAAGAAGGATTTGAGCAGATTGCTGCTATTTTCCAGGAAACTGCTGATAACGAAAAAGAACACGCCAAGCTGTGGTTCAAGCTGGCTCACGGAGTAGGGGAAACCATGGACAATCTGCTGGATGCTGCCGCCGGTGAAAACTATGAGTGGACTGCAAT
>DOHE01000064.1 GCA_003535395.1 Clostridiales bacterium
TCCCGTCGATATTGCCCAAACGGGCGCCGGGATGGCCTGTCGCCTGGTAATTATGATCGCTGATGATGGTTTGCCGGCTGCTCACTCCGGGGAGAATGGCTTTGCCTCCGCCGGTATACCCTGCTGCGGAATGAGGTTTGATGAGTCCCGTCAGGATGCGCAAATCTGCCTCAGCTACGAACCGGTTGATGTGTACCGGGGTACCCCGGGAGGTCTTCCCAAGGTAGCGCAGGTTTGCCTCATCCCTGCAGTCATGGTCCCAAACCCGATATTTTCGCAGGATTGCCTCCCCCTCTTCCGGCCGGTCTCCTCCCAGCAGTTTGATTTTTTCTTCCAGTGTATGAAAGCGGTGGGTACCGTAGGCAAAGACAATGGTGATATCTTCGTCCCGAACCCCCACGGCCTGCAGTTCCTCAAACAAAAGAGGAAGCATGAGATGAGTGGGGGTAGGCCGGCTATAGTCATCCACCACAATAGCCACTTTTTGGCCGCCCTTGGCCAGCCCGGCCAAGGGCGGCAGAGCGATGGGACTGGCAAGAGCTCTGCGCATGATGTCTTCCGACTCTTTCCGGATCTGCTCCGGATCATTCAGCCCCTCCCCTGTCTGCATCCGTCGGGGAGCATAACAGCCGATCAGACTTCTGTCATCGATATCCACCTGGAGACGTTCCTTGCCGTATACCACTTCACACTGCTTCATCATGTGTCCTCCATTCCTTCCAGCTGCAAACGTTCAATGCTGACACAAAAGCCCCGTCAGCAGAAAGTGTTGTCCGCCACATTGCAGATCAGATCCCGGATCTTCTCCCTGATTTCTTCGTATGTAGAGGGGTACTCCCTCAGCAGGGAGTCGATATTGTCCCGGTATTCGCTTTTATTATCCAGGATCCCGGAAAGGGTTTTGGCCAGATCCGTTTTCTTTTTACAGATCCCGCCGACCTGGTACTTTTCGATCATGCCCAGCGTGCCCCTGTCGTTGGATGTCACCGGACACAGCGCGATGGCTGGCACCCGGTGAACCAGGGACTCAAGGAAGATGCCGGCCGACGGGCGCAGGATGATGCAATCCGCACAGCAGAGAAAATCCTCAAAATTCCGGACATAGCTGAAGGCCATCAGATTGACCGGCCCCGACGGTTCTTGCATGCTGCTGATTTTTTCATATACCTGACGGTCATTGCCGCACATGGCCAAAAGGTTGATTTTCCGGGTGCTGCTGCGGCAGATGATGCGGGTGATGTTTTGCAGCATTTTGCCTCCGATGCTCCCGCTGGCTGCCAGCACCACCGGATCGTTATTCGTGATGCCCAGCCTCCGGCGACACTCCAATGGATCCTTTTTCACATAGTGTCTGCTTTCCACCAGGGGTCCGATGACTTCCACGCGGGCATCGTTTTTCTGTTTCAGCTTCTGTGAAATATCCCGGTATACCGAATTCTTGTATGCGCCCAACAGGAAATCCCGGTAATATCCAAGGATATACTTGAGCTTCCCTGCCCCCCGGGTGGATCTGTCCAGGGGAAAAGAATAGTAAGCAAGCTTGAAATCATAGCTTCGGATGGCAGCCGCGGTGTCCTTGAAATAGCACAGATGCACCGCATAAGGGTTCACCAGATCGATGAACAGGGAGAGGTCCGTGATGAACAGATAGAAGGGGATCCGCTTTTCGCTGGCATAACCTCCCAGGAGTTTGCTGTACATGTCTGCCGTGCAGATAATGATATCCGGAGCCATTTTCTCAAGCCGGTCATGCGCCAGGCGTACCTGGCCGGCCTCTTCTGCAGGGATCACCAGGATCCTGGCCAGAAAATTCAGAAGAATATCCACTGCCTTGATCCAGTTCTTTCGTATGAATGTGTTCCAGATTTTCACTACAGCGTTGACATCCGAAGAATCCACCAGATCGCTTCCGGCCATCTTGACGAACTCTGTGCCGTCACCCTTCAGGATATCATGGAGGATCTCCGCCATCCGCAGGTGGCCCATCCCCATTTTCTCATACAGGATCAGGATTTTTTTGCCCATTTCCGTCAACACCTCCGGTTGTTGAATAGATAATACCGTTTATCGCGGCTCATTTCAAGTGATCTGATCCAAGCAAGATCCAAGCAAGATCCAAGCAAGTCATCTTACAAGCAAGTCATCTTACAAGCTTACAAGCAAGTCATCTGACTATTGCTAAATATTCATTGCCGTCGTAAAATGGTTGACAGGTGATGAATATGAATTTAGGTGAAAAAATCAAGTCGATACGCGAACAAAAAGGTCTGCGGCAAAAGGATCTGGCTGTAAAATCCTGCATGTCAAACACCTATCTTTCCGACATTGAAGTCGGGCGTTCCCTGCCTTCCTTCAGGACCTTGGAAAAAATCGCCTCCGCCTTGGATGTCGACATGAAGGAACTGTTTTGATCCCCACCCGGCATTCATCTTGACTGCATATTATCTGAGAAAAACAGGCAGATCTGCTGTGTTGTCACATCTGCAGTCAAAAACATCGGATTTTCAGACAAATCCAGCATTTTGACTACATTCTCGTATCCTGCATATTCAGGAAAGTATCGGACAAATAAATTTTCCTGGCGTTCGATCCATTCCGGCTGATATTCGATATCTGCCCTTCCCGGAAATACGGCCGCATAGAAAATGCTGTTCTCCACTAAATCCTGGAAGAAGTGCGTCCCGTAGGATAGTTCCGGGCACAGGCCTTCGCTTTCAAACTCGATTTCAACCAGTATTCCCAAGTTGCTGATTTCTGCGTAAGAAACCGGAACCCCCAATGACGGTGTACTGGTCCCCCAGCGCCCGGGACCTGCCAGTAAAATCACTTTGTCGCCTGCACACCAGTCAGAACGGTTGATTCGTCCGATCAACCGGGCAATTTCATATTTTTCATTCTGTGTCAGCCGGCTGTATCCTCCGGGATCGATGAGGATCATCTGATCGATTTGCAGGGATGCGCTCCCTCCCATGAAACTGCCCATTCCTTTATAAAACACGTTTCTTATGTTGATATTTTCTACAGGGATCCCCTTTTTCTCCCTCCCCTTGACCTGCAGCGGCCTGCATTGGACCAGATTGATATGCATCTGCTGACCGGCTCCCAGATTCGCTGTAAATTCCACATCAACAGGGTATTCATAGGCTTCTTCCAGGCGCTTCATCATCTTCTGCATGAGGGAAGGAAAATCCGTCCTGGACAATAACCGTTCAAAAGTCATGATCCAGTATGTCTTTCCTGCCGCTTGGCCCCGCTGCATCGATTCCATCCTCTGCCGGTCCCGTACGGCGACCAGATTCATGATGCTCTCCATGTTCGGATATGTGATGTCACGGATGGATTTGGTTTGGAAAATATTTTCCCCGATATTCAGTACATCCATATAATGCTGAGAATACCTGCCCATATCCCCCATATCCCCATATGTATGCATCAGGGGATGGTCCAGGGCTACGATCCTTGGGTAATCCTCCTCCGCGCGGTCCACCGCACGGGTGCCCAGACCGTACACCAGGCGGAGCATCCCTGCGCCTGGATCCATTTCCCGGTTCCACACATATGTATTGTACGAATTGCCGACTCCTGCGATATCCGGAAAGAAATACATGTCCCGGTAATTGCCGGAAACTCTTTGCACCAATATGGCCATTTGCTCATCGGATTGATCCAAACCCCGTTTCCGCCTGTATTCCAGGGCATCTTCATTCATCGTGCTTGCATACACCTTTCGGACTGCATCCTCAAACTGCCTGTACCGGCTTTCAGGAGTCCCCTGGTTTACGCAGAACACACTCTCATACTTCCCGGCAAATGCATTGCCATATGAATCTTCCAGCAGACTGCTGGAACGGACGATGATAGGGGCTTGACCGAAATGCTCCAGCATTTGCTGAAACTGCTCCTTCAAAAGATCCGGGAATTCACCCTGCAGCAGTTTTTGTTTCAGTTCATCGGCATGGAGGAAATAGCCTTCGGGTGAGCGCTGCAGCATACGAAGCTGCCACAGATTGTTTTGTACGATAAAGGAATAAAAAACATCAGACCCGATAAAAAAGGAATCATGGGGCTCCAGGCGGCGGAAAACAGATTCATCTTCTCGCAGGATCGCCCGCGCTGTCAGCATCCCCACTGCCTTTCCCCCGATGCTTCCGGAACCGATCATCCGGGATTTGATGTCTATGATATCTTGCACTGTCATGTGTTTTTTGGCTAAGGCAAGTATTTTTTCTTCTTTTCCAATTATGAAGTGAAACAGTCTTTCCACCTGCCGGCTCTCCCGATCCAGCTCGGCTGCATCTGAAAACATCCGGTCCCAGTAATCCAGGATCCGGCTGCCGGCTATCAGGTCTCCCCCCTGCGCCGTTGTAAAGATCCTGGAAATATCCAGACTGCTCATCAAAGGGATGATGTTGCTTCTTTCTACCGCGTGGGGCAGGAACATGGTAGGCGTATAGCGGTTCCAAACTTTCAACGGATGGATATACTGCCTGCCTTCCATATTGTATACATTGATCAGCAACTGTGTCGTTTCCCGGATCCGCGCGATAGTTGAAAAGGAATGACTGTTGCGAAGCAGCGCAAAATAGGCGATGGTATTCAATTCAAAGAGGAAANNTAGGGCAGGTGATCATAAAAAAATTTCCGATCATCAAATCAGAAGCCCATACGGGAAGCAGATCGGTCAGACAATCAAAAACATAGTATACTTCCTCCCCGTATTCACGGATGATTTGATGCAATTGAACGGAAAAGGTTTCAAACCCGTCCCGGGAATCAATTTCCTTTATATCGGCACCGAACAGATCCTGATCCTCAAGGACAGCGGCATGCTCCCCAAAGCGGATATATACGAGGGTCCGGTTCTGTCTTTTTGCCTCCCGGACAAATGGGCGTACAAAACTGCGGTAATCGTCCAGGGTATCCACCTGCCATACCACATTGTCCCCCAGCCTCAGGCTGTCTGT
The DNA here is from genome assembly GCA_003535395.1 of Clostridiales bacterium. Lineage (GTDB taxonomy): Bacteria > Bacillota > Clostridia > UBA8921 > UBA8921 > UBA8921. The sequence goes on from DOHE01000064.1 coordinate 4,965, forward strand.
CACTTGATCAAGAGCCGGATTTCCCGAACTCATCCTCAGGGTTCTCTTCATGCTGCCATCCTTTCCTGTTGCCCGGCCTGTTGCCCGGCCTGTTGCCCGGCCCGTGGCCCGGCCTGTTGCCCGGCCTGTTGCCCGTCGCTTTGAGGCGCTTGACCTGCATGCAAAATGTCTCAAACCGTGCCTCGATGACAGGCGGGAACACATTTCCGTCAGTTTCGATGCTTAAAAAGGGAAGCAAGGCCTTCTCCTGCCTGTCCAGGGAAGGGTGGATCAGAGCTTCCGCGATGCGGTTGGGCATGCAGCCGAAAGGTGCCACAGCCAATACTCCGTCCACATGGTCCCTGATCTCTGCAAATGTGCCGCCCACCGTCAGGATCGCCTCTCCGGTCAGCCGGTCCCCCACATGTTTTTGCCCAAGTCGGATATAAGGGGTGATGTCAGTAGTCTTTTTGCTGATCCATTTTGTCCTGGCCAGACGGCAACGGATCTGTTTCTCAAAGGCACGTTTCACGACGCCGGATATCAGGATCATCATCCGTTCTGCAACGGGGACAGGCTGAGTGATCTTTCGGTGGTATCGGATATGGTCAATATAATAGATCCATTCATGAATGGGGGCTACGCGGGCAACAATGCCGTTTTGGGCCAGCTTTTCCACCAGGTGCTGCCGCGCAAATTCATCCTGGCGCACGTAGATCTCTCCCGTAATAAATACTTTGGGAGCCTGGCGGGGGTCGCAGGTCAGGGGGATGGCTCCAAGTTCCTGAGCCACGTTTCCAAGGGTCTTCATCACATCCTTCCAGGGCTTTTCCTGAAGGGCCTTACGCAACCGGTCCCCGGCTTCCCGGACTGCTTCCCGGGCTGTATCCTTTTGGACAGCCAAAGCCAGCAGAATATTGCGTATGTCGTCGAACAGATCTGCGATCAGCATGACTCCCCAGACCCGGAGCATGATCCGCGCACTGAGTCCGCCATATCCATTTTGTGCGGTGAGAGTCAAAATTGCGGCATTGGGGATTTTTCGGGTCTCGATGAACTGCTTCATGAATATGTGGTACTGACCGAACCGGCAGGGGCCGGAAGCAGTGGGCATAAAGAAGACCAGAAGTTCCTTTTCATCCGTTCGTGCGGCCAGCGCCTGCATCAGGCTGCCGATGGTAAGCTGGAGCGGCAGACATTCTTTGCAGGAGGTGTGTGCTCTGCCGTATTGCAGGGTCACCTCCCCAGGAGGCGGGCAGGCGCTGGCCTGGATCCCGATGGAGCGTAAAACAGCCGCCAGCATCTGGCTGCCAAATTCACCCATACTGGGAATAAAAATGTGCACCCGGGGATCTTCCAAAGTGTGGGAAACCTGGTCGGAATCATAAATGAGCAGCCGCCCATTCTCAAAACGGGCCTCTGCAGGCTGAAATTCCGGTACAGCGATGGCAGCGCAACCCTCTTTCCGCTGCATCCTGTAATAAATATCCGCAATATCCAAAAAGGCTTCGATCCGCGTATCCAGCCCCGCGTCCGCCGTGTGACTGTCCAGTTCCAGAGTCAGGGACGGCTTGTCCCCCATATGGCGGCGAAAATAACTGATAATGAAAGAATCCGGCCCGCAACTGAAATTCGTGATAAATACTCCGAACAATTGGGGGTGCTTCCGTACAAACTGCGCTGCCTGCAGGATCATCTGCCCATGGTTCCAATACATGCTTTCCTGATACGGCTCCTCCTCAAACGGAAGAAATGAACAGGGAAGGATGATATGGCCCCGGGAAGAAAACTTTCTTGGGATGCCCATATTGGTGAGGCTGGAAAATGCATTGTACGGGCGGCCAAACAAAACCACCGCCGTACGTTCCGGATCGGCTTCCAGCTCCTCCAGCATCCGCTTCCCCTCCTGCTTCATCCGCCGGGTCAAGGCATCCTGAGCCGCCTTCCCTGCCTGCCAGGCTCTTTCCGAGTTCTGCCGGGAAGCCCCCAGAATCAAAACGGCACATGCTGTCATGGTTTTGCGGACCTGTTCCCAATCCCCGGTAAAATCCAGCACGGGAGAAATCATCTTCCCCGCCAGTTCCGGAAACGCTTCTCTCAGATAATATGGCTCCCCCTGCGCCAACGGGCAGGCAACTCCACCGGCCTGCGCCTCTTCCTGCATAAAACGGATCTGGGGCAGCCACAACCAGTCAAAGGACTGTTTCAACAGGTCTGCCATCAGCCCGTGGGCCGCTTCCACCGGATAACAAAACGCTGCATGCTGTTTCTGCATCCCCTCCGGGAGTATCTGCACCGGCTTTTGCACCCGGAATCCCAATTCATGAAAAAACGCGGAAAACAGCGGGGTAAAACCATAACTGGATAATGCCTGACTGACCGCAACAGTTCCCTTTACCGGCCTTCCGGCACCTTTCGTCTGCTTCTCCGGTCCGCCGGCACCAGGTTCTTCTCCGGTCCATTGCTCAAAAAGGGATACCCGGTCAAGCTTTTTATTATCCAGGTTCCGATCTCCATTTAAATTGGCATACCGGTTGCATGCCCCGCCAAAAAGGTACGCCTTTTTATCGATAAGATATACAGAAATGGGGCATTTCCGGTCACAATTTTCCACGCCGCCTCTGCATGTTAAGGTGCGCTCAAGACAAATTTCGCGCTGTGCCAGCTGTTCAAGGTCAAAGGACTGTTCTGCTGCAAAGCCCGCCTTCATGCGCTGCCGGGTTTCCAGCGCTACCCCAAAGGCCCCCATGAGGCCTGGTTCCGGCGGAACATGAATAGGCTTGCCAATCAATACGGACATAGCGACAGGCACTGCCCGATTGTAGCATACTCCCCCCTGCATCATGATCCGGTTCCCCACCCGGCGGCTGCCCTTCACCCGGTTGCTGTAATTCTGACAGACGGAGTAGACCAGCCCTGCACAGATATCATCCGTATTCAGGCCTTCATGCACCGCCACTTTGATATCACTGCTGATGAATGCGGCGCACTGGTCATTGAAATTTGGAGGGTTTTGCCCCTTCATCGCATGGCTTTCAATTTCCAGTGTGGGAATATTCAGTGATTCCAGTGCCGCCTCCTCCAGGAAAGAGCCGGTACCTGCAGAGCAGGCTTCATTCATGGCATAATCCGCCGGAACGCGGTTATGGATCAGCGTATATTTGGNNCTTGGCCCCCGATTTCAAAAATCGTGTCCACCTGGTCGTCAAAATACACAGCAGCTGTAGCATGGGCAATGATCTCATTGACAATGACCGGCGTCAAAGCATGCAATCCGGCGATCTGCCTCCCGGAACCCGTGACCCCGAGGCCCGTGATCACGGCAAGTCCCCGGCTTTGGGCCAGGAGCTCCCGGTAACACTGGCGGGCGGCCTGTACCGGATCCCCCCGGGTGCGCAAATACACGAAAGCCAGTACTGCATCGTCCCGGATTCGGAGCAGAACGGCCTTGGTGGTAGTGGAGCCTGCATCCAATCCCACGATGCACCGGTCCCCGGGCTGGATCTCCCCTTTATTCATGGAATGGAAAGTCACCCGGGACTTAAAATCCGCCAGCTTTGGCAGCAGAGAAAAAGAAGTCTGCTGCTCCCGGAGGATACCCGTCCAGGCTTCTCTGTCCGCCATTCCTGGTCTTTCCGCCCAACCTTCCGGCAAGGCCGCCTCCTGGTCCTTCGCCTTAAGCGCCGCTCCCAAAGCTTCAAAATATCCTGCCTGCGGCGGGACCACAAGGAAGTCCAGTGTTTGCCTCAACAGGCCCACCATCACGTGATTATGGGCTGCCCCGCCGATCAATAAAACTTTTCGGGCAGAAAATTTTCCAAGAAGCCCCGTGATCCGGCCGGCCATCATCCAGGCCAGACCTCCTGCGATACGGGATTTGGGCACACCCTTGTTCAGGGCATGAGTACAGTCGCTCTTGCAGAACACCGAACACCGGCTGGCAAGCGGATTCGGCCGTTCAACATCCGCAATATCCAGGGATTCCTGCAGGCTCAATCCCATCCGCTGGATCTGCTGCAGATAAAATTCCCCTGTTCCTGAAGCGCATTTGTTGCCGGTATATACTCCCGTGATCCTTCCTTTGGCATCAATCCGGTATGCAATAAAGATTTCACCTCCGGCGCTCACGATGGCATCAAAGTCCCCTTCTCGTTTCCGGATATGAGCATAAGCGACTTCAACTGCTTCCGGCTCGGAAAGAGTGGGCAGATCCACACGGTTTTTAAACGTTCGGCCGGTTACCGCCACATGGCGGATGTGAGGATGGTCCGCCAGGATTTCCATGAAAGCTTCGACAGTTTTTCCTTCATGGGGCTTACTGCCTCCTTTTACAAGGACCCATCCTTCTTCATGGACATCGATTTCTGCCGCACTGATGTGAGTCGCCCCCACACAGATCCCTAATGAACGCATTTACCCGCTCCCGATCCTTTGCAACGATGCTGATTATTTATACGCAAACAACTTTTGGATCTTTTCGTGTTTTAAACCGGTCAGCCAGTCCACATCGTCCGTGACCCAGTCCATGATTTCCAGCCCGCGGGTCTCCCATGCGACAGTGGCTTTCTTTTCCTCTTCCGTGGGTTCGTGTTCCATGGCCCGGTCGAGTTCGCAATAGCCGAAGATGTAATCTGTTGCATTCCAAATGGTAAAATTGCTTTCGGGGCCGGGATTGACCTTGCCGTCACGGGAAGCGACGAGTTCGTCATGGCGGCGCTTGTATTCCTCAGCCGTGCCGGGTTTCAGCCGGGTGACAAACACCCGGTGACGGATTTTCGACTTGTCCTCCCGGATCATGCCAATATCCTCATACATCAGCCGCATGGACATCGTCCCGGGCAAACCGATAAAGTCACAGCAATCCCTCAGAAATTCCTGCAGGCGGTCAAAAAAATCATTCTCCATACCGGCTGTCTCACCGGCTGTCCCACCGGCTGTCTCACCGGCTGTCGCGTCAGGCATCTCCAGATATCCGAATGCCAGGTTTTCAACGCTCCATACAGAGAAATTCCGGGCACCGAGTCGATCCAGGGCCTGGATCAGGCTGGCGGGAACATCGCCAAAGCGTTTTTTGAATTCATCCTTCCGACCGGGCTTGATGCGCACTGCAAATGTTTTCCTTGTCATATGAACACAACTCCTTTATCCTGTTCCGAATCGCCACAAAGAGTATAGCAAAGGGATCGTGTTTTTACAATAAACCCATGCAGCCCCATGCAGTTCCATGCAGCCCCATGCAGTTCCATGCAGCCCCATGCAGTCCCAATGCAGTCCCTATGCAGCCGGCATTGTTCTGATCATTGACTCTACACATGAAATATGATACCTGACTTTGGTATCAGACTTT
>DOHE01000175.1 GCA_003535395.1 Clostridiales bacterium
ACTTTCTGCAGCAGAATCAAATTTGTATGCTGTTCATTATAGTATAAATCCCTGGAGCCGTCCAGCAGTTCTCAATTCGGTTTCATTGGAGCTTCTTCTGATCTCAAGGAGTGGAACCTCCGATGATCCGGTATATCCGGGGCAGGGACAAAGGGGGTTCGGGTCCGGTCCGGTAAGCCTGAAACGCCAGATCCCCGGCATCTTTCCAGTCCTTCATGCCGGTATGAAGTATACAAATCGGCTCACCCGGGAACACAGGATCCCCCTTTTTCTTCAACAGGGTGATCCCGGCTCCGGGATCAATGGCATCTTCCCTGGTTTTTCTTCCTGCTCCCAGCAGCATGGCGGCTCTTCCGATTTTTTCTGCATCCACAGCTGTCACAAATCCGCTGCTGACTGAAAAAACATCGATATGGCAATCCGCGACCGGCAGCCTGCCCGGATCGTCCACCACCCGAGGGTCCCCCCCCTGGGCCCGGATCAGTTCCCGAAACTTTTCCAGAGCTGTCCCATTCTCCAGCAACTGTTTCATTTCCCTCCCGGCGGTGGCATGATCCGGGTAAACCTCTGCCATTAAAGCCATTTGGGCGGCCAGCTCCAGGGAAAGTTCCGTTTCATCTTCATCTCCCTGTGCTTTGAGGATGGCAATGGCCTCCTTCACCTCATTTGCATTTCCGACTTCCCTTCCCAGAGGCCCNNAAAGTTCCGATATCCACCATCGCTTCTCCCAGTGCCTCCGCCTCCTGAACTGTTTTCATAAAAGCGCCCGACCCGACCTTGACATCCAAAAGAATGGCATCCGCTCCGGCAGCTATTTTTTTGCTCATGATGGAACTTGCGATCAGGGGGATGCTGTCCACGGTGGCAGTGACATCCCGCAGCGCGTAGAGCCTCTTGTCCGCCGGCACGATATCCGGGGTCTGGCCCATGATCGCCATGCCATGCCGTCTGACCTGCTGTTTGAATTCTTCCGCAGACATGGAAGTCCTGAAACCCGGGATGGACTCAAGTTTGTCAATGGTCCCCCCGGTATGCCCAAGCCCCCGCCCGGACATTTTTACTGCCTTAAGGCCTGCCGCGGCGCAAAGAGGGATCAGCACCAGGCTGAGCTTGTCTCCCACGCCCCCGGAAGAATGCTTGTCCACCTTGATGCCGGGCAGGTCCGAAAGATCCAGCCGTTGCCCGGAATCCACCATGGCCATGGTAAAATCGGCTGTTTCCTGCCGGTCCATGCCGCGAAGACATATGGCCATCAGGAATGCGGACATCTGGTAGTCCGGAATCCGGTCATCCATAAACTCCCGGATAATAAACCGGATCTCCTCCGGCTCCAGGCTTCCGCCCTGCTTCTTTTTGCCGATCAGATCCACCATACGCATGCGCTGTTCCTCCTGTCCTCCAAGATAAGGATTATGGGCAGTCTCAGTATAGCATAACTTTTGTGTGTATTCACAGGAGTGTACTCTTTTGCAGCAGTTTAAAGCACGATCCCGGGCATCCAGCGCATGATTCCAGGTAAAATCAGAGCTTCTGCAAGAGAGAGGATAAACATAAACAGCACCCAGGGCGCAAAATCAGCACAATACCTGGATAATCCGGATTTGACCGCATTGCCGCCTTCATGTGCCATGGCTGCAAAGGACAAGGCGATCCCTGCCAGTGAAAACAAAACAGGGATCCGGACCAGTTCAGCGGGAAATATGACGGAAACAGCATACAGCAGACCACGGAATCCTTTGATCCCGATCAAAAAACCGCTGGTGAACCCGGTCATGAATCCTTTTAACACAATAATGCCGTAAATGGCAGGGATCCCGGCTAGAGAAGTCCCGCAAAACCAGATCAAAAGTGCAAGCAGCAAATGGCGCCACAAAGACGACAGATATAGTTCAAACCAGGGGGTCAGCTGTTCCAGGAAACCGGCAGACCAGGCATCGAACCAGCCCGTGACCTGAACCTGCCGTGTGCTGCCCATTGCTGACAGCCAGACAGCTCCCGCAGATATCCCGAACACATAGAAGGAAAACAGCAACAGAAATACCCGCCGTTTCCTGTCATATTGAATCAACAGTGAATTTATAGCTCTTCCAGCAGGTGATGGCAACAGTGACCCCTGTATCCGGTACTTACTGCTGCCGGACCTGCGCAGCAATCGGACCGTGAATGCACTTCTCTGCTGCAGATATATTCAAGGCTTCATATCAATATTCCGATACTGTTCTCCGATCGCCTTTGCCTTGTCCGTACAGGCAGTCATCGCCTCAATGAGCGCGCTCCGAAACCCGCACCGTTCCAAGACCCGCACCGCTTCAATGGTCGTTCCTCCCGGTGAACACACACAGTCCTTGAGTTTTCCCGGGTGTTCCTCAAGCGCCAGCACCATTTCTGCAGCCCCCAGCACCGCCTGGGCCGCCAGCCGGTATGCCTGTTCCCTTTTAATCCCGGATAATACGGCTGCATCCGCCATGGCCTCAATCATCATAAAAACATACGCAGGACTGCTGCTGGTAAGGGCAGTCACCTCTGCCATCAGTTTTTCCTCCAGCGCCTCTACCCTTCCCAGGCAGGAAAGCAGGGAAATAATTCGTTCCATATCCTCCGAAGGAATGTTTTTGCTGTTGCAGTAAAGTGTCATGCCCTCTCCCACGGTGGCGGGAGTGTTCGGCATGGTTCTGACGATCCGGGCATCCTGTCCCAGTATGGAATGATACAGTTCCATCGGAATCCCTACTACGATGGAAACCAGGATCTTTTCCGGGATCCAGTCTTTTTTGATCAATTGCAGAGAATTCCCCGCTGCATCAGGCTTTACGCATAAAAAAATGATGTCGCTTGCTTCTACGACTTCTCCCGGCGAATCCACGGGGATCGTCCCCAGCTCTTCGCAAATATCCCTGGCCCTGACCTTGTCGATATCATAAGCCCGGACACTATTCGCCGGAATATCTCCGGTCATGACCATCGCTGACATCATTGCCTTTCCCATGTTGCCCGTGCCGATAAAGCCGATCCTGATATTCATGATGATCCCTCCGGTATTATCCTAACATAAAATACATCCGGCAATCAATGGGGTTGACAGCATGATATGCTTTGTGTATATTTATTCTGCATCCGGAAAACCCGGACATATACGAAGGGGAGTAGCGCAATTGGTAGAGTAGCGGTCTCCAAAACCGTCGGCTGCAGGTTCGAGTCCTGTCTCCCCTGCCAAAAAAAATCTGGAACCCTGATGGTTCCAGATTTTTTTGTTGCCTATCATTTCACAGTAAAGGGGTTGCCGTGGATCGGGGGAAGCGGATTGGGTCTTACCAGCACTCCGCCCTCTTCGTAGGATTCCATGGCTGCAAAGGTATATTCCAGAGTCGCCAGGGCATCCCGGCCCGATGACCGGATATCTTCATGATGCACCCCGTTGGTGACATCCTCCAGGAAGGCGTTGATCCGACGAGGGAAGGTTTGGTTAAAATCCTTGATCCCCGTATCGAACACTTCCGGTTCAGGTCCGCCGCCCAGGCCGTATTTGACACCCTTTTCGGGCGCCCGCCAGTAAGTCAGCTTTTCAATGCAGTTTTCGATGCAGAAGGTGCCCTTTGTGCCTGCAAGTTCAAAGCTCCACCATCCCCCCAACCCAAACATGGCGTCTCCACGGTGGCTAAGCAGGTATCCGATGCCGCCGGAGGCAAACTTCACATGGATGCTGTTGATGGAAAGCATCAGTTCCCTGGCGCTGCTGCGGTGACCTGGCTTGCTGAAAAAAGCCTGTACATGGGTGATGTCCCCGCAGAAATGCCGCATCACAGCAAAAGGATGGGCCAGAAATGCCTTGGTATGGAAGTATTCAAACCTTTTCGCCCGGGGTGCGTTCGCCGGAGCGTAAGTCTCTATTCCGCCATTAAAACCCATCTTGTGAAGACAGTAAACCTGCTCGCCAATCTGCCCGTCATCGATATATTGCATGGCCCGTTCTGCCGTAGGGGTGAAATTGTGATTTAAGTTGCAGCCCAGATACAGTTTCCTGCGGGCAGCAAAATCCACCATTTCTCTGGCTTCCTCAATCCGGTTGGAAATAGGTTTTTCCACCAGCACGTGCTTGCCGGCGCT